>NZ_CATKQQ010000010.1:0-72442 GCF_949767605.1 Pseudomonas sp. IT-P218 | reverse complement strand
GTCACGGCCACCATCGCATCGCCAGCAAGCCGGCTCCTACAGATGCGCGTAATGCCCCAAATCCAACAGCATCCACAAATCCTGTAGAAGCTGGCTTGCCAGCGATGACGGCGTAACGGCCACCATCGCATCGCCAGCAAGCCGGCTCCTACAGATGCGCGTAATGCCCCATTCAACATGCTCCCCGCAAATCCTGTAGGAGCTGGCTTGCCAGCAATCAGGTATTGGTCTTCAACTTGGTCCACAGCCGCGTGGTCAAGCGGGCGATGGAGGCTGGCAGGTCTTCTACCGTGAACAGCTTGTCCATCACTGCCTTGGGCGGGTAGATCGCCAGGTCCTGCTTCACCGCCGGCACCACATCAACGTCCGCTGCGCTGTTGGGGTTGGCGTAATGGATGCTGTTGGTGATATTGGCGATGACCTGCGGTTGCAGCAGGTAGTTCATGTAGGAGTAGCCGTTCTTCTGGTGCGGCGCGTTCTTGGGCATGACCACCATGTCGAACCATAACGTCGAGCCCTCATCCGGGATCGAATAGGCAATGTCGATGCCGTTTTTCGCCTCCTTGGCGCTGGCGGCTGCCTGCACGATGTCGCCGTTGAAGCCGATCACCGCGCAGACGTTGCCGTTGGCCAGGTCGCTGATGTACTTGGAGGCGTGGAAATACTGGACGTAAGGCCGGATCTTCAGCAGCGCCTGTTCGGCCTTCTTGTAGTCAGCCGGCTCGTGGCTGTGGGGCGGCAACCCCAGGTAGTTGAGGGTGATCGGCAGCACTTGCGTCGGGTTGTCGATGATCGCCACGCCACATTCGCTGAGCTTCCTGATATTGGCTTCATCGAAAAACAGACTCCAGGATCGGGTCACGTCGGTGTTGCCGAAGATCGCCTTGATCTTCTCGACGTTATAACCAATGCCCGCGGTGCCCCACATGTAGGGATAACCGTACTGGTTGCCGGGGTCGTTGACCTCGAGCTTTTTCATCAGCACCGGGTCGAGGTTGCTCCAGCCCGGGAGCTGGCTCCTGTCGAGCTTCTGGATGGCACCGGCCTTGATCAGGCGCGAGAGGAAATGGTTCGACGGGCTGACCACGTCATACCCGGTATTGCCGGTCATCAGCTTCGATTCCAGCACTTCGTTGCTGTCATGGATGTCGTAAGTGGCCTTGATCCCGGTTTCTTTGGTGAACGTGGCCAGGGTATCGTCGGCGATGTAGCCGTTCCAGTTGGAAATGTTCACGGTTTCATCGGCGTAGGCGGCGGCGCTCAACGTTGAGAGCAGTGCCACCAGGGAAACAGTATTGACGCGCATGTTCGATCACCTTCGTGTTGAAGTGCTTTTGTTGTATGTGAAAGGCGGTGTTCTAGATTTCGCTTCTGGCCCGGGCCGTCTCTACGCGCATGCGCAGCATGGCACCGATATCGAGCAAGGGTTTGGGCGGCAGCCAGCCGGGCTGGGCGCGGCCTTTGACCGATTGCAGGAGCGGCGAGTCGATGCCCGACGCCAGCTCCGCCAGCAGCCGTCCCCACAACGTGCCGCGCGCCACGCCGGAGCCGTTGCACCCGGCCACGGCGAACACGCCCTCCTCGACCTTGGCGAAATACGGCTGCCCGGAGCGCGAAGCGCTGAGGTGGCCGGTCCAGGTGTATTGGATGTCCTGCGCGCCCAGCATCGGGAAACGACGCTGCAAACCCAGGACATGGTGCTGGCGCCGGGTCGCCAGTTCGCCGGGTGACAAGTCCTGGGCGCGGTATTCGGCGGTGTTGCGGATCATCACCCGGCGATCCGGGGTCAGGCGCACCGTGGCCCCCAGGGGGCGGGTCGACAGCACGCCCCAGGGCTCGACGGCGCCAAGGGCCTGGAATTCTTCGTCGCTCAGGGGCCGGGTCAGGCTGGCGCTGAGTTCCATGGCGAAGGTGCCACTGTCACTGATGCCGGAACGGGGAATGAAGGCATTGAGGCAAACCAGCACTTGCCTGGCCTCGATGCAGCCATGGGCGCCGCTGGCGCGGATGCGGCCATTGCCCAGGCGCTGCAGGCCGCTGATCTCGGTGTTTTCAAACAGGGTCACCTGTGGCGGCAATGCATCGAGCAGCCCTTTGACGTATTTCGCCGGTTGCAGCAGCGCATTGCCATTGCCGCACCAGATCGCCGCTTGGTAGTGCCGGGTTCCCAACTTCTGGCGCAACCGGTCTCCTTGCAGAAACTCTGCTGAGGCGCTTACGGCGCGCAAGGTCTGCAGCTTGGACTCGACCTGGGTCAACTTGCGCGGATCGCTGACCGCAAAGAAATAGCCCGATTCGCGAAAATCGCATTCGATGCCGTGCCGGGCAATGCGCTTGCGCACCTCGTCGCTGGCGGTACGGCCAATTGCGGTATCGGCCTGGTAGCCAGCGAATCCCGGGGTGCCTTGCAACTCGGCATGCCCGGGATGTTCGTGGGCGACCACGAACCCAGAGTTGCGCGCCGATGCACCTTGCGCCGCGCGCTGGCGGTCGACCAGCACAATGCGTGCCTGGGGATGCAGTTCAGCCAGCGAGTGAGCGGCACTCAGCCCGGTGATGCCGGCGCCGATCACCAGCCAATCGGCCTGCTGCGTGCCCTTGAGCGGATCGCGCAACGGGCTGTCCCCGGCTTGCGCAATCCAGCCACATACGTTTTCCATGCGTCACCTCGTAGACTGTCGTTGTGCCGGCCTCTCGCAAACCCCATGCGGTATTTGCATGGGTGGTTTCAGATAACGGCCGCTATGACTAGAATCTAAAGGGACATTGCATCGGCAACCAACGTTATTAAATCATCCAGGTATTCTGAAAACGCATGGATAACATTCGCCACATGCCCTCGCTCCAGGGCCTGCAGGCCTTGGTCGAGGTCGCGGATTCGGGCAGCTTCACCCAGGCCGCGCAAACGCTGTGCCTGACCCAAAGCGCCGTGAGCCGCAAAATCCAGCAATTGGAGAGTCACTTCGGCACCTCGATGTTCCTCAGGACCAGCCGCAGCCTGCAGCTCACAGCCGAAGGCGAACAGGTGCTCGCCAGTGCGCGGCACATCCTTGAACACCTCAAGGCCCTCGAAGACCGGATCGCCCCGCAAAAGCGCCCGTTCCGCATCCGCATGCACGTGTCCCTGGCAGTGCGCTGGCTGCTGCCCCGGCTGAATGATTTCTACCGCCATCATCCGCAGGTATCGCTGGCGATCGAGACCGTCGCCACCGAGGTGGTGGAACCGGCCAGCGACAGCGACGCCTACATCCTCTACCTGCCCGAACCGTCCGCTGCCCCGGATTGCCTGACCCTGTTCGAGGAAACGCTGGTGCCGGTGTGTGCGCCCGGACTGGCGCTGGCCTCACAGGAGGATCTCGCCGACTTTGCGCTGCTGCACCGTTCGAGCGACAGGAACGACTGGCGGTATTGGCTGGCCGCCAATGGCGGCAGGTCACTGGACGAGTTTCGCCACCTTCCCTTCAACCTCGACGAACTGGCACTGGATGCCGCCGCCCGCGGGCTGGGTGTGGCCATGACCGACATGACCCTGGCGGGCGAGTCGATCGAACGCGGCGTGCTGGTCATTCCGTTTGGCGAGCCGTTGAAGACCCGGGGGATTTACGCCCTGTGCCTGCAGCCGTCAGCGGCCGCGCATCCGGCGTGCGGGGCGATCTTGCAGTGGTTTGCCGAGCAGGCAGGAACACCCTCCAACCTGTAGGAGCAAGCTTGCTCGCGATGGAGGTCAACGATGACGCGGGGAGCCTGACACCCCGCGGTGCTCTGAGGTTTTTCGCGAGCAATCGAGCGTCGACCGGCTGCTCCTACAGGGGGACCGACGCGTCAGTCATCTTCATGCAACTTGATCCCACGCGCATGCAACAGCGGTGGCACCACCAGCACCAACAACGTCAGCGCCATGAACGCCGCCGAGATCGGCTGGGTCAGGAATATCGTCCAGTCCCCCTCACTGATCGACAGGGCATTGCGCAGCTGTTTCTCGGCCATCGGCCCCAGCAGCATGCCGACGATCACCGGCGCTACCGGGAAATCGAAACGGCGCATCAACACCCCGGCCCAGCCGATCCCCAGCATCAGCAGCAGGTCGAAGGAAGAGTGGCGCATGCCGTAGACGCCGATGGTGGCGAACACCAGGATCCCGGCGCTCAGGTAAGGTCGGGGGATCTGCAGCAGCTTGACCCACAGGCCCACCAGCGGCAGGTTCAGCACCAGCAGGATGACGTTACCGATGTACAGCGAAGCCACCAGGGTCCACACCAAATCGGCGGAGGTCTCGAAGAGCATCGGCCCCGGTTGCAGGTTGTAGTTCTGGAAGGCCGCCAACAGGATCGCCGCCGTGGCGGAGGTCGGAATGCCCAGGGTCAGCAACGGCACCAGCGAGCCAGTGGCACTGGCGTTGTTGGCCGCTTCCGGGCCGGCCACCCCTTCGATGGCGCCCTCGCCCTTGTTGGCCGAAAACTCCTTGGGGTACTTGCTCAGCTTGCGTTCGGTGGAATAGGACAGGAAGGTCGGGATCTCCGCGCCGCCCGCCGGGATCGAGCCAAACGGGAAGCCAATAAAGGTGCCCCGCAACCAGGCAGGCACCGAGCGTTTCCAGTCGGCGCGGGTCATCCACAATGACGTCAGGCGATGCCGGCCCTCGGCTTGCTCGGTTTGATAAAGCAGGCTGTACAGGGCTTCGCCGACCGCGAACAGACCGACTGCCACCAGCACCACCTCGATGCCATCCACCAGTTCGGGCACGCCCAGGGTGTAGCGGGCAATGCCCGACGTCGAGTCGAGGCCGATCATGCCGATGGTCAAGCCGATCCCCAGTGAAGCAAAACCACGCAGCATCGAGGCGCCAAGTACCGCCGAGACCGTGGTGAAGGACAGCACCAGGATCGCGAAATACTCGGCCGGCCCGAAATTCAGCGCCAGCCTGGCCACGACCGGGGCAAACAGGGTCAGCAGCACCGTCGCAATGGTGCCGGCGACGAAGGAGCCGATCGCCGCCGTGGCCAGCGCCGGCCCGGCCCGACCATTACGCGCCATGAGGTTGCCTTCCAGGGCCGTGACCATGGACGACGACTCTCCGGGCGTATTGAGCAGGATCGAAGTGGTTGAACCGCCGAACTGCGCGCCGTAATAGATCCCGGCGAACATGATCAGCGCACCGGTGGGATCGACCTTGGCAGTGATCGGCAGCAGCAAGGCCACCGTCAGCGCCGGCCCGATCCCCGGCAATACGCCAATGGCGGTGCCAAGCAAACAGCCGATGAAGCCCCACAGCAGATTGATCGGTGTCAGCGCTGCGGAAAAACCCATCGCCAGGCTGGCGAGAATGTCCATGCTGTCGATCTCCTTGGATCAGATCCAGGCGTTGACCAGCGGCGGCAGGGAAACCCCCAGCCCGGCGTTGAACAACCAGTAGATCGGCAGGGTCAGGGCCATGCCGATCGCCAGGTCGCGCAGTGGATGACGACTGCCAAAACCGCGGGCCGAACAGGCGAACAGCAGCCCGGCGGCCAGCACGAAACCGATGACGTTGATGAGCAAGGCCACACCGATCAACCCTGCGGTGACCCAGGCTGCGCCGGCCTTGCCGCCCGCCACTGTGTGCGCCTGTTGGTTATCCAGCTCGCGAAAACCGCCGCTGACCGCCTGATAACTCAACAACACGCCCACTGCCCCGAGAAACCCCGCGACCACCCAGGGGTAGACATAGGCCGGCAGAATCACGAAGCCCATCTCCGGCGGAAAGCGCCAGGCGCCCACCGCCAGCACCACGCTGAGGGTAATCAGGCCGATGCCGATGGCCAACTGGGTCGGCACGACTGCGCGGGATCCGGCCATTTCAAAGCAACCCGACCTTGACCAGCATCGCGCGCAACCGCACGTGTTCTTCATCGACGAATTTGCCGAAGTCGTCACCGGTCAGCACGCTCTCCGTCCAGGCGTTGGTCTTGATGTTGTCCTGCCAGACTTTGCTTTTGCTGGCGGCCACCACCGCGTCGGTCACTTCCTTGCGCTGCTCGGGCGTGAGGCCGGCGGCACCATAGACACCGCGCCAGTTGCCGATGACCACGTCATACCCGCTTTCCTTGAGGGTCGGCGCGTCGATCCCGGGCACGCGTTCGGGCGCACCGATGGCGAGCACACGGAACTGGCCGTTCTTGATGTATTGACCCAGCTCGGCGTAACCGCCGGTGATCACCTTGATCTGGCCGCCCAAGGCCTGGGCGACGATTTCACCGCCACCGCCGGTGGCGATGTAATTCACCTTGTTGACCGGCACATCCAGCTTGCCGGCCAGTTCGGCGATGCCGATGTGGTCGATCGAGCCTTTGGAACCACCGCCAAAGGTCACGCTGGTGGGCTTGGCCTTGAAATCCTTGATCAGGTCATCGAGGGTCTTGTACGGCGAATCCTTGCGCACCGCGAGCACGTTGTACTCGGTGAACAACCGGGCGATCGGAGTCACGTCCTTCAGGCTGATCTGCGGTTTGTTCTGCTCGATGCCCGCCACCATGATCGCACCGACCACCAGCAGCGCATTCGGGTCGCCCTTGGTGCTGTTGGCAAACTGCGCCAGCCCTAGCGTACCGCCTGCGCCGCCCTTGTTCTCAAAGGTCGCGGATTTGGCAGCGTTGGCCTCGATCAGGGCTTTGCCCAGCACCCGGGCCGTCTGGTCATAACCGCCGCCCACGGAACCGGGGGCCATGAACTTGACGGTGTCCAGCGCCAGCACGGGGGTGCTGATTGCGGCAGCAACAAGGCCTGCAGCCAGGCAATGGCCGACGCGACGAAACAAAGCGGACATGGTGTCTCTCCCTCTAGCATTGTTTTTATGGGTGCCATCTGCGGGTAAGCGTAGAACATGGTTCCGTCTAAGGCCTGCCGAGCCCTGCGAGTCCTGCGTCACAGACTGAAACATTCTTTTGGTCGGGGTGTTCCAGCCCGCGAAATGCGCCAACTATCCTGAAAAACGTCGACCCAACCCTCTGCAACAGGAGAACCCTGTCATGACCATCATGCTCAAGGGCTTTGGCGTGTCATTGCTGTTGGTGGCCACTGCGGCATTCGCCCATCACGGCTGGAGCGAGTACGACTCCAGCAAACCCTTGCAACTGAGCGGCACCATCGAAGCCTCCGGCTACTCCCATCCCCATGGCTTCGTCAACCTCAAGACGGCGGACAAGACCTGGAACGTGGTGCTCGCACCGCCCTCGCGCATGGAAAACCGTGGGCTGGCGAAGGACATGCTGGCGGTCGGCACCCAAGCCAGCGTGGTCGGTTATCAGAACCGCAACAAACCCGATGAGTTGCGTGCAGAACGCATCACGATCGGCGACAAAACCATAGAGTTGCGCTGATGCAAACCAACCAGGGCTGGATGGACTGGCTCAATGATTCGTCGCTTGGCTCAGCCATGCGCGGTGATTTATGGCTGTATCCGTTGGTGGAGGTCGTGCACATCCTCGGTTTTACGATACTGGTCGGTTCGGTGCTGATGTTCGACCTGCGGGTACTCGGCCTATCGCGCAATATCCAGGTGACGGCCCTCGCCCGCCATCTCCTGCCATGGTCCGTTGCGGCTTTGCTGTTGATCGTTCCGGCCGGGCTGATGATGTTTTCCGCCCACCCTCACGACTTCGCCTCCAATGACATTTTCATCCTCAAGCTGTGCCTGATCGCCACGGCGGGCTTAAACGCCGTGCTGTTCCATGTCGGCGTGTACCGTTCCGTCACGGCGTGGAATACCGGCAACCCGGCACCGGGCGTGGCCAAGGTGCAGGCCCTGTTTTCCATCACGCTCTGGGTCAGCGTGATCCTCTGCGGCCGATTGCTGGCCTACACCTGAACGATCCGTTGCATGACAGACTTGTCATTGAGTTGTCAGCGTAGCCAGCACCTTCGCTTCATACAGTGAAGTCGTCAGTCACCCGCACCGGGTGACACGCCTCCCACTGATGATGACAAGGGTCGATACCATGAATCCATTGAGCAAACTCTGCCTGATCGCCGCCAGCCTCTTCGTACTGGGCAGCGGGTCCGCCATGGCTGCAACCCCGACCGCACCGGTCAAGGCCAACAACGTCGTGCTGGTGCACGGTTCCTGGGCCGATGGCTCCAGTTGGGCGGATGTGATCAGCCGCTTGCAGGCGGCCGGCCTGCACGTTACGGCGGTGCAAAACCCGCTGACGTCGGTGGCCGATGATGTGGCCGCGACCCAGCGCGTGCTCGATCAGCAAGACGGCCCGACCGTGCTGGTCGGCCACTCCTACGCTGGCACGGTGGTCAGCGAGGCCGGGGTCAATCCGAAAGTCAGTTCGCTGGTGTACGTCGCCGCGCGTGCGCCGGATGCCGGGGAAGATTTCGTCGCACTGTCGGCCAAATACCCGACCATGCCGGTACGCGCCGGTACCAAAGAACACGACGGTTTCGTCAGCCTCAAGCAAGACGCCTTCCTCAAGTACTTCGCCGGCGACGTCCCTCACGATAAAGCCATGCAGCTGTTCGCCGTGCAACAACCGATTGCCAAGACCCTGTTCACCGACCGCACCACCGCTGCCGCCTGGCACACCAAACCGTCGTGGTACGCCGTCTCCAGCCAGGACCAGACGATCAACCCGGACCTTGAGCGCTTCCTGGCCAAGCGCATGGGCGCCACCACCATCGAATTGCCGTCGAGCCACTTGTCGCTGGTGTCCCACTCGAAGGAAATCGCCGACCTGATCCTTGTGGCCACCGGTCGCCAGCCTTAACCGGCGGCCATTTATTACAACTTTGTCATCGAGCTGTTGGTGGGCTGTTCGGATCGCCTGGTTAACCTGAACTCACTGCCAGGCAACCTGCCGACAGCCCACTCAAACCTGAATAGAGATCACCGTCATGAAAATGTACATCCTCGGTTTCGCCGCCCTCCTCGCAACCGGCTCGGCATTTGCCGATACCCAAAGCTCCGCCCCAGTGATCCACGACAAGGACGCAGCCTTCGTCCACCTCGACGTCGCCAAAGTGCTGGGTGAAACGGACATTTCACAACAATGCGGCATCATCCCGGCCCAACTGAACTACCTCGACCATCAGGGTCGCCAGCATGAGCTCGATTACCTGGTCCAGGGCAGCGGTTGCACCAATGATCACTGATCGTCATCCCTGCATACCGGCGGATGACCGGGCTACACTGGCGGCAGCGGCATGCCGCAGTCGCCCGCCTGCGCGGCGCGCAATCCTGCTGACCCCGAACCAGGCAGAAGCCCATGAACATTCTCGTCGTCGAAGATGAACCCAAGGCCGGCAATTACCTGCTCAACGGCTTGCAGGAACTCGGTTACACGGTGAGCCTGGCCCGCGACGGCGTCGATGGCTTGCACCTGGCCCTGGAACATGATTTCGATGTGATCGTGCTGGACGTGATGATGCCGAAAATGGACGGCTGGGAAGTCCTGCGGCGCCTGCGCAAGGAAGCCGATACCCCGGTGCTGTTCCTCACCGCCCGCGATGACATCGCCGATCGCATCAAGGGCCTGGAACTGGGCGCCGACGATTACCTGATCAAGCCGTTTTCCTTCGCCGAACTGGTGGCCCGCCTGCGTACCCTGACCCGCCGCGGCCCCACCCGCGAAGAAGAACAGTTGCACATCGAGGACCTGGCGATCGACGTGCTCAAGCGCCGCGTTACCCGCGCCGGCACGCGCATTACGCTGACCAACAAGGAATTCGCCCTGCTGCACCTGTTCGCCACGCACCTGGGTGAAGTGCTGTCACGCTCGATGATCGCCTCACGGGTCTGGGACATGAATTTCGACAGCGATACCAACGTGGTGGACGTCGCCGTGCGGCGCTTGCGGCTGAAGATCGACGATCCCTTCCAGCTGAAGTTGATCCACAGTGTGCGCGGTATCGGCTATCGCTTCGACACGCAGCCATGAACAGCCTGTCGCATCTGCGCCACTCCCTGACGCTGCGCCTGGCGCTGGTGTTCGCGTTCCTGGCGTTTGTTTCACTGACGTCCCTGGGCGTGGCGTTGTACCGTGACCTGGAGCGCGAATTGGTCCGCCGTGATGACGCGGCGCTGATCACCCGCATCGATCAACTGCGCACGTTCCTCAACGACAGCAACACCCTGGAGCTGATCCGCAGCAAACCCGCGCTGTTCCAGAACATGCTCGGCAACCGCGAAGCCCTGTTGAGTATCGGCGCGCCCGGGCAACCGCCGTTGCTGCAGGTGAATCCGGGCAATCTGGACATGCCCGTATTGACCCCCATGGCCATGGACCACCCACTGGGCCTCGGCGACGTGCAACACTTGCCCAACGTTAATGGCGTACCTTTTTCCGCACTGGCGGCGACCATCGCCTCCGGTGACCAGGGCACGCTGGAAGTGGTGACCGGGCGCCTGATGACTGAACGCACGGCGGTGCTCGCCAGTTACCGGCTCAACGTCTACCTGTTCGCCAGCGTGGCGGCGATTCTGCTGGCACTTTCCGGCTACGTGCTGGTGCAGCGCGGGCTGTTGCCGGTGCGGCGCGTGGCCCGGCATGCCCAAGGCATCGGCGTCGGTAACCTCGGCGAACGCCTGGACAGCCAGGGCGCGCCGCTGGAGTTGCTACCGATGATCGAGGCCTTCAATGCCATGCTCGACCGCCTCGGCAGAGGTTTCGTGCAACTGGGCCAGGTGTCCACCGACATGGCCCATGAGCTGCGCACGCCGATCAATAACCTGCTCGGTGAAACCCAGGTCGCCCTGCAGCAAGACCGCAGCATCGAGCACTATCAACAGTTGCTCGCCTCCAATGTCGAGGAACTTGAGCGCCTGGCGCGCATGCTCGACAACATGCTGTTCCTGGCCCGCACCGACCCGGCCAGTGCCCTGCGCCAACGCCAGGAACTGGGCGCCCTGGATGAAATGGAACGCATGGCCGACTATTTCGAAGGGCTCGCGGCGGATGTCGGAATCAACATCAACGCCCAGGGCAGCGGTGTGATCTGGGCCGAGCCGATGCTGTTGCGCCGCGCCCTGGCCAACCTGTGCGCCAATGCCATCAAGTACGGCGCGCCGGACTCCGAGCTATTCATCTGCGCCACGCCCACTGCCGATGGCATCCGCCTGCAGGTGCGCAACCAGGGCCAGACGATCCCCGCCGAACACCTGCCCCGGCTGTTCGAACGCTTTTACCGCGTCGACGAATCCCGCGAGCGCTCGGCGCAATCCAACGGCCTGGGGTTGTCGATCGTGGCGACGATCATGCAGTTGCACAACGGCCAGTGCAGCGTCACGAGTGCTGATGGTGTGACGTGTTTCGAGTTGTTCTTTCCGGCCCGGCGAGCGGGTGAATAACGCCAGGAAATCGAATGCGATCCCCTGTAGGAGCTGCCGAAGGCTGCGATCTTTTGATCTTGCCGTTGCCCTTGCGACCAAAAAAGCCTCGATAACGTTGAGTCATGACCTAACCTCATAGGTTGGAGTGACACATAACCAGTCGAGCACGCCGATGCGCAATGCCTTGAGCTTCGTGATTCTCATCGCTTTACTGTTCGGGCCGAGCGCCGGATGGCTATCGGCGGCGCCCATGCCCGATATCCCCACAAACGCCCAGCCACCCGCTTCCGCCAGCGTTTCCGACAGCGATCTGGAGGCGCTGCAGGGCCAACTCGGCAGCTACAAGCAGCAAGTGTCACAGGCCATCAACTACAGCCAGCTGGAAAGCCCGCAGGATCTGGTGCAGGCGCTCGTCAAGGAGGTCGATCGCCTCTCGGCACTGCTGTTGCCCGAGCAGGACCAGTTGCAGGCGCAATTGGGCGTGCTGGGCCCGCCGCCAGTGGCGGATGCCGCGCCCGAGAAGTCCGATATCGCCCTCCAGAGAATCACCCTGACCGAACAGAAATCCCGGGTCGACGCCAAACTGAAAACCCTGGTAGCGCTCAAGGCCAGCGCCGCCGAACTGCTGACCCAGATTGCCGCCATCCGCCGCAGCCTGCTGGAAACCGAAATGACCCAGCGGACCAGGAGCGTACTCAACCCCTGGTTCTGGGCCCCCCTGCTCAATCCGCCAGAGCATGACCGGGAAAAATTCAGCGCCTTCCTGCACCAGATCAAGGACACCCTGGACGCCACCTGGCAACCGGGCGCGCGCCTGCTGACCAGCCTGTTGATCGCGATGGCCGTGCTGCTTTGGGTCGTGGGACGGCGGCTGGCCGAACGCGGGCTGACCTGGTTGTGCATCCATCGCATGCCGGAAGGTCGCCTGCGGCGTAGCGCCCTGGCCCTGGCCTCGGTCATCGCCACGGTGCTGACGGCCTGGATAGCCTTGCGCCTGCTGTTTTTTGCCTTCACCCGCGAACTGCCGCTGACGCCACAGCTGACGGGGTTTTCCCAGGACTTCGAAAAGATCGTCTATACCTGCGTGCTGATCCTCGGCCTGAGTCGCGCACTGCTGTCCACGCAGCACCCCTCATGGCGCCTGCCAAACTTTGCCGATCCGCTCGCCCTGGCGATGGAGCCCTACCCGGCACGGCTGGCCTGGACACTGCTGTTGCTGGTATCGCTGGCGCAGATGACCAACGCCACCAGCATGAGCGCGGAGCTGGTGATCTCGGTCCGGGGCGCGGTCGCCCTGATCGTCTCGGTCATGATCGCGATGCTGCTGTTTCGCGTCAGCAAAACCCGCCGGGACATGGTCATGGCGGGGGTCGCCCCCGAGGCTGGCCGGACCTTCGCCGGGCTGATCTATTCGTTCGCCAGCATTGCGATCGTGATTTCACTCCTGGCCTTGCTCGCCGGCTACGTATCGCTGTCGCGCTTCATCACTTACGAACTGGTGTGGTTCTACATCATCTTCGCCGGCTTTTATTTGCTGACCCAGCTGGTCAAAGACGGCTGCGAACACCTGTTTTCCCCCCGCACCTCCACCGGCAAGTCCTTGAAACAGCTATTGGGCATTGGCGATACGCGGCTGGAACAGATTTCGATCATCCTCTCCGGTGCCGGCCGCGCCTCGTTGTTGCTGATCGCGCTGATCACCCTGGTGGTGGGTGGTATCGGGTCGACCCTCGAACAACTGGCCACCAACATCCTCGCCATCCTCGGTGGCGACGGCTTGCGCAGACTGAACATCGTCCCGGCCAACCTGTTGCATGCCTTGCTCGCCGTGATCATCGGCGTCTACCTGATTCGTTCGCTGCGGCGCTGGCTGGACAACGAATTCCTGCCGAAAACCGAAATGGACCCGGGCATGTGTGCCTCGCTCAGCACGCTATTTTCCAACATCGGCTATGCCCTGGTGCTGCTGCTGATGCTGTCGTCGCTGGGGGTCAAGTGGACCAACCTGGCCTGGATCGTCAGCGCCCTCTCGGTGGGCATCGGCTTCGGCTTGCAGGAGATCGTCAAGAACTTCGTTTCCGGCATCATCCTGTTGACCGAGCGCCCGGTGAAAGTCGGCGACCTGATCAGCATCAGCGGGGTCGAAGGCGACATCCGCCGGATCAACGTGCGGGCCACCGAAATACAGCTGGCCGACCGCTCGATCGTGATCGTGCCGAACTCGCAATTGATCTCGCAGAACCTGCGCAACGTCACCCTCGGCGGCAGCGCCCAGGGGGTGGCGTCACTCGAACTGATGTTCCCGCTGGACATCGACCCCGAGCAGGTGCGCAACCTGCTGTTGGACACCTTCCGCGAGCACGAGACCATCCTGGAGAAGCCGGCACCGGTGGTGCGCTTCAGCCAGCTCAAGCCTGAAGGCATTACCCTGACCGTCACCGGTTATGTCAGCAGCCCACGCATGGTGGTTTCGATCAAGAGCGAGCTGCTGTTTGAGATTCTCAAGCGGCTGGGCGCCGCCGGGATAGAACTGGCGAAACCGCCAACGGCGTAACGCGGCTTATGTAGGAGCTGCCGCAGGCTGCGATCTTTTGATCTTGCTTTTTTACAATCAAAAGATCGCAGCCTCGTTTCACTCGTCAGCTCCTACACAGCTCCTACAGGTTCATCAGTGGGCGATACACACCGATTTAAGCTCGGTGTAGGCCTCGATCACCGCACGACCGAACTCGCGTCCCATGCCCGATTGCTTGACGCCACCGAACGGCATCGCCGGGTCGAGCAGCACGTGGGCGTTGACCCACACCGTACCGGCTTCGATGCGCGGCACCAGGTTCATGGCCTTGCCCAGGTCGTTGGTCCACAGGCTGGCGGCCAGCCCGTAACGGTTGTCGTTGGCCAGCGCGATGACCGCGTCTTCATCGTCGAACGGCATCACCCCCAGCACCGGACCGAATACCTCTTCGCGCGCCACGGCCATGCTGTGGTCGATGTCGGCGAGAATGGTCGGCTGGACGAAGAAGCCCTCGCCTTCCAGCAACTCGCCGCCCGCCACCACCCGCGCACCTTCCTGGCGGGCCAGCTCGATGTGCTTGAGCACGCTTTGCTGCTGCTTGCGCGACACCAACGGGTTGATCGCCGCTTCGCCGTTCATGCCTGCGCCAATCGGCATCGCCGAGACCGCCGCCGCGAGTGCTTCGACAAACTGGTCGTGGATCGAACGATGCACGTAGAAGCGCGAGGCCGCTGCGCACACCTGGCCATTGTTCAGCAGGCCGCCGAGGATCGCGCCCTGCACGGCTTTTTCGATGTCGGCATCGGCGAGCACGATCATCGGGTTCTTGCCGCCCAGCTCCAGGGAGAAGCGCGTCATGTTTTCCATGCACGCCACACCGACGCTCTTGCCCACGGCGGTCGAGCCGGTGAACGACACCTTGCTCACCAGCGGGTGCGCGGTCAGTACGCCGCCGACCGAGGCCCCGCCGCCGGTCACCACGTTGAACACGCCCGCCGGAATGCCCGCTTCCAGGGCCAGTTCGGCCAGGCGCATGGCGGTCAACGGGGTTTCCATCGCCGGCTTGATGATCACCGTGCAACCGGTGGCCAGCGCCGGCATCAGTTTCCAGGCGGCGATCAGCAGCGGGAAGTTCCACGGCACGATGCCGACCACGACGCCCACCGGCTCACGCTTGGTGAACGCGGTGAATTTGGCGCCCGGCGGCAGCGGGATCGACACATCGAAGGTCTGCCCTTCGATCTTCGTCGCCCAGCCGGACATGTAGCGCATGAACTCCACCGTGGCGTTCAGGTCCAGCGCGCGGGCCATGTTGATCGACTTGCCCTGGCTCAGGGTTTCCAGTTGCGCGAGCTCTTCGGCATGCTCCTCGACCAGGCGGGTGAAGTTCAGCAGGATGCGCTCACGGTCCGCCGGACGCAGGCCCGACCACACGCCGGACTTGAAGGCCTGGTGCGACGACTGCACGGCGCGCTCGACGATTTCCAGGGGCGCGTCGAGGGTTTCGCACAGGGTTTGCCCGGTGGCCGGGTTGACCACGGCAATGCTCGGGCCTTCGGCAAACACCCACTGGCCATCGATGAAGCAGCCGTGCTGGCGATCGAGGAATGCAGCAACCTGCGGCAGGATTTCAACGTTGCTCATGAATCACCTTCAGTTCTGTTGTTCTTTGAGGAAGCACACGACCGCCTGGCGATCATCTGCCGAAGCCATGCCCATGTAGGGCATGTAGGTGCCAGGCACATAGGCCTGGGGTTGGGTGATGAGTTGCGCGATGTTCTCGGCTTGCCAGTTGATGTTCTTGTTGCGCATGGCCTGCGAGTAGTTGAAGCCTTCCACCGAGCCGGACTTGCGCCCGATCACACCCGCCAGGTTCGGCCCCATCATGCCGGTCGTGCCTTTGCTCACCGCATGGCAGACCCCGCATTCATTGGCGAACAGTTCGGCGCCACGACTCTTGACCGGTGCGCAATCGGCCGCCAGGGCGGCCTGGGCCAGGGTGAAGGTCAACAAACCAACGAGGGGCAAACGCAGGGTGGCGAACATGGGAAACGACCTTGAAAATCCACGCGTTCGCCAGCCGGCGAACGTCAACACAGAAAGTGCCGAGGCGACGGGGCTTCGGCAGGTTGAGAGGGATTGTCGGTGCTGCGCGATTCGCAGGTTTTGCCCTGCGTGCCAGTTGTGTTGGCGGTTCTGCCAAACTGCTGCATGGGCACGACGGGTGATGGCAAAGCGACATTCAAAGTTCTGCCTATACTGCAACCCAGCCGCCCTGATCACCTGCGCTGAGGAATTGCTGGATGAATGTGACCGACTATTTTGATCGAGCCAGAATCATCAATATTTCGTCGAGAAAGGATCGCCGTGTAGAAACGGTGGAAGAATTCGCGCGCAACGGTTTTCCCTTCGATCATGAAAAAGTCAGCTTTTTCCAGGCGGTGACGCCCAGTGAGGACGATGGCTTCCCGAGCATCGGCGCCCGGGGCTGCTTCATGAGTCACTTGGGCATTCTGGAAGAGGCGATCCGCCTGAACGTAAGCAACATCCTGATCCTGGAGGATGACATTCAGTTTTCCAGGCGCATTGGCGAGTATGGCAAACAGGCCATCGAGTCCCTGCAAGGCATGGAGTGGGACATCGCCTACTTCGGCCATCCTTTTGAAGGCGACTCTAGCTCGCCCTCCTGGAAAGCGGTCGACCAACCCATACACCTGTCGCATTTCTATGCGGTAAACGGCAAATGCATTGTCAGGCTGAGGGACTTTCTGCTGCAGATCCTCGAGCGCCCGCCGGGGCATCCGGACGGCGGTCCGATGCACTATGACGCGGCCCTCAATACGCTCATTCATTCGAACAAAGACGTGCAGGCCTACTACTTCACCTGGAATCTTGGCTATCAAAGACCCTCGCGCACCGACCTGCATGCACTGTCGCTCTTCGACAGGACTCCTGTGCTGCGGGATGTCATGGGCATGCTCCGCAAGTTGAAGGCCAGGAACCTGAGACGAATTCGCTAGATCGAAAAACGCCCCTTCCCGAGCAGTGCACGGACCTGTGCACTGTCACGCCGCCCTGCAATCTGGCAAGCACAACCAACTCTTTGGCACCGAGGCAACAAGGCGCAAAAAATCCCGGCATTAGTATCTGGCGGGACGCAAACCTGCGCTCAAGAACAAGAACGGATGCCACACCATGCCCAAGTCCCCCTTGCTTCGCCTCTCGACCCTGGCGCTGATGATCAGTGCTGGCCAAGCGAGCGCCTACGAACTCTACGCCACTGACGACAGTCACCTGAACGCCACCCTGGAAGCGGTTTTCGGCGTTTTCCACAGCCAGGAAAACTACGCCCTGTCGGGTCGACTCGACGAAGGTTCGTCGTCGTGGCGCGAGGGCTACATCAAGTACGGCCTGAGCTTCGACCAGGGCCTGGCGGGGGTCGGCACGGCGTACGGCGCGGCGAACATGCTCAGCTCCGGCACCTGGGGCGACGGTGATGCCGCCGGCTTCACCGACGGCTCGGAACGCACCAGCAAGTTCGAAGACGCCTACCTCGGCTGGCGCTCGAGCGACCTGTTCCCGGTGCTGGGCGCTGACGGTATCGACCTGTCGTTCGGCCGCCAGAACATCATGGTCGGCGACGGTTTCCTGATCAACGGCGATGCGCTGAACCTGGGCAAAGGCCTGGCCGACGGCGAGTTCAATCGCGGTGGCGCCTACTGGCTGGCCGCGCGCAAGGCCTTCGATGAAACCGCAGTGCTGCGTATCGGCGGCAAGGAAGGCTGGCGCAGTGACCTGATGTGGCTCAAATCCAACAATCGCGCCCAGGCCATGACCGAAATGTACGTCGGCACCCTGGAACACGTGTCCGAGGCCGGTACTGTCGGCCTGACCTACATCGACACCACGGACGTCGACGAGCAGTACGCCTCCCCCGCGCAACTCGAGCGCGACGGCATGAAGACCTACAGCCTGCGCGCCACCGGCAACGCCGGGGTCAAGGACCTGTTCCTCTCCGGCGAATACGCCAAGCAGGACAAACCCCACACGGCCACCGAGGATGCCTGGTACCTGGAAGCTGGCTGGACCTTTTCCGAAGCACCCTGGACGCCCTATGCCGGCTACCGCTACAGCCGTTTCTCGGAAGGCTACGACACACTGTTCTACGGTTTCAGCCGCGGCTTCGGCACCTGGTTCCAGGGTGAAGTGGCGGGCAACTATGCCGGCCCGTTCAACAGCAACTCGCGCATCCAGCAACTCAAGTTCACCGTCTCGCCGTTGGAGAACCTGACCGTCGGCGCGATGTACTTCAACTTCGACACCATCGACCGCGACCTGGGCAACACCGATGGCCACGAAGTCGACCTGTACGCCGAATGGCACCTCAACGACCACCTCACGGTGATGCCGCTGGTGGGCCTGTTCCAGCCGGACAAGAGCGCCGACCAGGGCGGCACGCAGTTGGGCAACAACGACAAGAACCTCTACAGCCAGCTGATATTCGCCACTACTTTCTAATCTCGAGCCCCTGTAGGAGCTGCCGCAGGCTGCGATCTTTTGATCTTGAAAGTCAAAAGATCGCAGCCTGCGGCAGCTCCTACAGGTTCGTGATGGCAGCGCCAATGCATTCCAGGGAAAAAGGTGTTTCCAATGCACAAAAGATTTCTCACGATACAGAGCAAGATCACCCTGCTCGCCGGCCTCTGCCTGGTGTTGGTGGTGGGCTTGCTGATGGGCCTGTCGCTCTACCAGACGCACCAAAGCAGCCAGCAAGTGGCCCGGGCCAGCAGCGACATGCTCGCCGACGCGGCCAAGGAACACATGCAGGCCCTGGGCAAAGTGCAGGCCATGCAAGTGCAACGCACCTTCATGCAGACCCACGAATACGGCCAGGGATTATCGCGGTACCTGTTGTACCTGAGGCAACTCCAGCACCAGGGCAACCTGACCCGCCAACAACTGCGCCAGGCGCTGAGTACCCAGCTTCATCAAGCCCTGATCGACAAGCCCGACCTGCTCGGGCTTTACGTCATTTTCGAACCCGACGCGCTGGACGGCGCCGATGCCGGTTTCGCCGACAAGCCGGACCTGGGCAGCAACGAAACCGGACGCTTCTCCCAGTACTGGGTGCAGGGCAACCCCGGCGAACTGCAAGCGGTGATCGGCGATGAAGGCCTGCTGGCCAACACCGAGCCGGGCCCCAGCGGCGCACCCTACAACGCCTTCTACACCTGCGCCCGCGACACCCGCCAGGCCTGCGTGCTGGAGCCCTACTTCGACGAGGCATCGGGCAGTCGCAAGCTGGTGACCAGCGTCGCCTTCCCGCTGCTGGAGAACGGCAAAGTCATCGCCGTGGTCGGCCTCGACATCAACCTCGCCGCGTTGCAAAAGAACAGCCAAGCCAGCGCGCTGCAGCTGTTCGACGGCCATGGCCAGATCAGTATCGTCAGTCCCCGTGGCGTGATCTCCGCCAACAGCCAGGACATCAGTCGCCTCGGCCAACCGATGGACAACGCCCAGGTGATGGACGCCTTGCGCCAGGGTCGGCCGAAGGTGTTTGTCGACCCGCAGCAGATCAAGGTCCTCGAACCGCTGCCGCCGATTGCCGGTGCCGCGCCCTGGGGTGTGCTGGTGGGTGTACCACAAGACGTATTGCTGGCACCGGTCACCACCCTGCAAAAACAACTCGATGCCAAAAGCATGCAAAGCACTGCGCTGGAACTGCTGCTCGGTGGCGGCTCGGCCCTGCTCGGCCTGCTGCTGATGGGCTACACGGCACAGCGCATCACCCGGCCGCTAAAAGTGCTGACCCGGGTCATGGAAGATATCTCCCTCGGCGAAGGCGACCTGACCCGGCGCCTGCAAGTGCAATCGCGGGATGAAATCGGCCAGTTGGCCACGGCGTTCAACCGTTTTGTCGAGCGCATTCACCAGTCGATCCGCGAAGTGTCGTCGGCGGCCCATGGCGTCAACGAAGGTGCCCGCCGCGTGCTGGACGCCTCCAATTCGTCCCTGAGCAATTTCGACGATCAATCGAGCCGCACCAACAGCGTCGCCGCCGCCATCAACCAGTTGGGCGCCGCTGCCCAGGAGATCGCGCATAACGCCTCCGATGCCTCACAGCAGGCTTCTTCCGCCCGACAACAAGCCGAAGACGGTCGCCAGGTGGTGCAGCGCACGATAGAAGTGATGAACGAACTGTCCGGCAAGATCAGCGCGTCGTGCAGCAACATCGAAGTGCTCAACGACAAGACCGTGAACATCGGGCAGATCCTCGAAGTGATCAAGGGCATCTCCCAGCAGACCAACCTGCTGGCACTCAACGCCGCCATCGAAGCGGCACGTGCCGGTGAAGCGGGCCGTGGCTTTGCCGTGGTTGCCGACGAAGTGCGCAGCCTCGCTGGCCGCACCCAAACCTCGGCACTGGAGATCCAGCAAATGATCGAGGAGCTGCAAGTGGGCGCCCGCGACTCGGTCACCACCATGACCGAAAGCCAGCAGCACAGCGAAGAAAGCGTCACCATCGCCAACCTCGCCGGCACCCGCTTGAGCAGCGTGACCCAACGCATCGGCGAGATCGACAACGTCAACCAGTCCGTCGCCGCCGCCACCGAAGAACAGACCGCCGTGGTCGAGGCCTTGAACGTCGACATCACCCAGATCAACACGCTGAACCAGCAAGGGGTGGAGAACCTGCAGGCGACGTTGCGGGCTTGTACGGAGCTGGAGCAGCAGGCGGGAAGGTTGAATCAGTTGGTGGGGAGTTTTCGGATCTGAGATAGCTGTTGCCTGATCTACCGTCTTCGCGAGCAAGCCCGCTCCCACAATGGGATCTTCGCCATACACATATCTTGTGTTCACTGAAGATCCCCTGTGGGAGCGGGCTTGCTCGCGAAGAGGCCATCAATCCAGCATCCATGACAACTGACACTCCGCCATCGCGAGCAAGCCCGCTCCCACACTTTGATCTTTGCCACACACAAATCCCGAGTTCACCGAAGATCCCCTGTGGGAGCGGGCTTGCTGGCGAAGGGGCCATCAAATCCAACATCCATGACAACTGACACTCCGCCATCGCGAGCAGGCTCACTCCCACACTTTGATCTTTGCCACACACAAATCCCGTGTTCACTGAAGATCCCCTGTGGGAGCGGGCTTGCTCGCGAAGAGGCCATCAAATCCAACATCCCTGGCGACTGACACTCGCCATCGCGAGCAGGCTCACTCCCACACTTTGATCTTTGCCACACACAAATCCCGTGTTCACTGAAGATCCCCTGTGGGAGCCAGCCTGCTGGCGATGAGGCCATTACTTCCAACATCCCTGGCGACTGACACTCCGCCATCGCGAGCAGGCTCACTCCCACACTTTGATCTTTGCCACACACAAATCCCGTGTTCACTGAAGATCCCCCTGTGGGAGCGGGCTTGCTCGCGAAGAGGCCATCAAATCCAACATCCCTGGCGACTGACACTCCGCCATCGCGAGCAGGCTCACTCCCACACTTTGATCTTTGCCACACACAAATCCCGTGTTCACTGAAGATCCCCTGTGGGAGCGGGCTTGCTGGCGATGAGGCCATCAAATCCAACATCCCTGGCGACTGACACTCCGCCATCGCGAGCAGGCTCACTCCCACACTTTGATCTTTGCCACACACAAATCCCGTGTTCACTGAAGATCCCCCTGTGGGAGCCAGCCTGCTGGCGATGAGGCCATTACTTCCAACATCCCTGGCGACTGACACTCCGCCATCGCGGGCAAGCCCGCTCCCACATTTGATCCTCGGCGAACACAGTCTTTGTGTTCACTGGAGATCGAGTGTGGGAGCGGGCTTGCTCGCGAAGGGGACGGCACATTCAACATCAATGTCGACTGACACACCGCTTTCGCGGGTAAGCCCGCTCCCACATTTGATCCTCGGCGAACACAGTCTTTGTGCTCACTGGAGATCGAGTGTGGGAGCGGGCTTGCTCGCGAAGGGGCCGGCACATTCAACATCGATGTCGACTGACACTCCGCTTTCGCGGGCAAGCCCGCTCCCCCAGGGGGCAGCGGCGAGTCGCTGCGACATTACTCCTCCACCGACAGTGGCTTGTTCAGTTCTCCGATCTTTTCCAGTCGAGCCCTCACGATATTGCGGCTGATGTTCAGCAGTCGTCCGGTCTGCAATTGGTTGCCATGGCAGAAACGGTAGGCCGCACGAAAGATGGTCTCCTCGATGTGCTCGTAGAGGTCTGGAATGTTCTGCTCGAACAGCGCGTTGAGCGCCGTTTCCAGGTCCACCGGGCCGGCAATGGCATGACTCGTTTGAACCGTTTGCTCCTGTTCATGGCGGATGCCTGAGGAGCGCATGTCCACCAGGTGCAAGTCCCCCGGTGCGACTCGCTGGTTACGGCACACCAGCAAAGCGTGGTGAATGGAGTTTTCCAGTTCGCGGATGTTGCCCGGCCAACTGTGTTCCAGCAGTTTTCGCTCCGCCTCGACACTCAATGAGGCGCGGTTGTAACCCAGGCGCTGGCAGTGCTCCTCAAGGAAAAACTCGGCCAGTGGCAGGATGTCGCCCGGCCGTTCGCGCAAGGGCGGCAGGCGAATCGTGGCGACGTGCAGACGGTAGAACAGGTCCTCGCGAAAATGCCCGGCAACGACTGCATCGGCAAGGTTGACGTTGGTCGCGGCGACCAGTCGTACGTTGATCGGAATCGGCGTACGCGAACCCAGGCGCACCACCTCTCGCTCCTGCAATACCCGCAGCAGCTTGACCTGCATGTTCAGTGGCAGATCGCCGATTTCATCGAGAAACAGCGTGCCGCCATTGGCCGCCTCGAACCAACCGGCCTTGGTGGTCGTGGCACCCGTGAATGCGCCTTTCTCATGCCCGAACAACTCGCTTTCCACCAGGGTTTCGGCAAACGCACCGCAATTGACCGCCACAAAGGGCTCACGCCCGCGGCGGCTCAAGTGGTGGATGTGGCGGGCGACCAGCTCCTTGCCGGTACCGGTTTCGCCGATGATCAACGTATTGGCTTCGCTGGGCGCCAGGCGCTCGATTCTACTGAGCAACTCCTGTGAGCGCGGGTCCTTGAACACCAGAACGGTGGCCCGCACCGATTTGGTCAATTCGCGGGCGTTTGGATGTGTGATCAGCGACATGGTGCATTCCTGGCAGTAAAAGCGCGAGCTCAATAGTGCACGAAGATATATAGACTAAAAAATTATTAATTAGTATTTATATATTCCCAATACGAATAAGCCATTGAACTGTTCCTGCCCTGTTGCTGGAGCAGCAATGGGCAAGCATCACCCTGCTGACAGATCAGCACCCAGCCTGGCTTACCACGCTCGCTCACTTCCTCGAAAGCCCCGCCGCGCAAGGCCTGCAGACGTTTTTGCGCGCAGTGGCATGCAATCTGCTCTCTCCCTGGGCGTGTTTGCCAAATAGCCACACAGGGAGATTTCAATGAAAAGTTTCTGGCGCAACGGCCTGGTCGCATTGACCGGCTTACTGCTCAGTGCCATCGCACTGGCCGAACAGGCTCCGACCGCGGTGAAGATCGCCATTGTCGCCTACACCCAAGGTGGCAAACCGGTATTTGGCGGGATCGCCGGGCGAGTGATCGAGGACGGCTGGCTTGAACAACAACTGAGCCAGCGCGACATCAAGCTGGAGTGGATCGCCCTGCCCCACGCCGGCGCCGGTCCGCAGATCAACGAAGGCTTCAGCAACAACAGCATCGACTTTGCCGTGCGCGGCGACCTGCCTTCCGTCATCGCCGGTGCGGGTGGTGTGCCGGGCAAGCTGATCGTGCCCGGTGGTAGCGGTAACAACATCTACCTGGTGGTACCGGCAGGCTCCGAGGCCAAGAGCATCGAAGACCTCAAGGGCAAGCGCGTGGCCCTGCACCGCGGTCGCCCCTGGGAATTTGCCTTCAGTAACTTCCTCGCAAGCAAAAGCCTCAAGCTCGATGATTTCAAGATCGCCAACCTCAACCCGCAGGTCGGCGCGGCAGCCGTGTCCGCCGGTAAAGTCGACGCGGCGGTGCTGCTCAGCGAAGCCTATGCCCTGGAAGACAAAGGCGTAGGCAAGATCATCTGGTCGACCAAACAAGGCGCCAACGACTGGCGCCTGGTCTCCGACCTGTGGGGCACCGACCTTTTTGTCCAGCAACACCCGGACCTGACTCAATTGCTGGCCACTGCCTGGGTCAAGGCTGCCTGGTGGATCTCCCAGGAGCAGAATCAGGACGCGTACTACCAACTCTCCTCCCGCGCCGGCACCGCTGAAAGCGTGTTGCGCCGCGACGACCAGAACGATCCCGTGGCCTGGAAAGATCGTTGGGCGCCCAAAAGCGACCAGCAACTCAAGGCCCACTACCAGGCGCTGACAGCCTACGCCCTGGCTAATCACCTTATCCGCGACAACTACGACATCACCCCATCGCTGGCCACCGGTTTCACCAACCAGGCGCTGATCGATCTGAAGCTCACCGACTACTGGCCGGCCCTGCGTGGCCAGGTCAGCACCCTCCATGAATAGGGAAATCCAGATGAAACTGCCGCAAAAATTCGTCTTCGGGCTGAGCGTCCTGGCGCTGTCCTTGAACGCCATGGCCGCCGGCGTGCATGCACCCAAACCCGATCCGCTGCAAGGCGACGGCCGAGTCTCGGCGTTCTACACCTGGCAAGACGTGATCCCGACCACACCGGGCAAACTGCTGCGCAGCGAGCCGTTGGACAAGACCCTTAGCCTGCCCAACGCCGCCAGCGCCCAGCGGATTCTCTACAGCTCCACCGACGGCATCGACAACAAGACCCCGATCGTGGTCTCGGGCACGCTGTTCCTGCCCAAGGGCAAGGCGCCGGCCGGTGGTTGGCCGGTGGCCAGTTGGGGCCATGGCACCGTCGGTGTAGCGGATGTTTGCGCGCCGTCCTGGCAAGGTCGCTCCTATCGTGACGTGCAATACCTCAGCCGCTGGCTGGACGAAGGTTATGCCATTGTCGCCACCGACTATCAGGGCCTTGGCGTTCCCGGTGGCCATCCGTTGCTGAACAATCGCATGGCGGCCTACGGCATCCTCGATGCGGCCAAAGCCGTGGTCGCCGGAGTTCCGGGGCTGGCCAACAAAGTGCTGATCGTCGGGCAGTCCCAAGGAGGCGCGGGCGCGTTCGCCTCCGCCGCCTACGCGCCGACTTATGCGCCCGACCTCGGCGTCAAAGGCAGCATCGGCACCGGCGTGATCTACACCGTGGGTGCGAAAAACGTCGGTGAACAGGACGTCAACAAGGTCGACGCGTCACTCGCCTACGGCTTCTACACCTTGCTGGCAGCCCAGCAGTATGACCCGAGTATCAACCCCAAGGACTTCTACACCGACAAGGCCTTGCCACTGTTCGAGCAGGCCCGCACCAGTTGCCTGGCGGCGCTGGTCAGCGATGTGGTGGGCGTCGGCCTGACACCGGCCAATGCGAAAAAAGACTACCAGGGCGACCAGCTCGCGGCGTGGCAGAAGCAGGTGTCCTACCCGACATTGAAACTGGCCCAACCGATATTCATCGGCACCGGTGCCGAAGACAAGACCCCGGCCGCCTCGACCCAGGTCGCGCTGATGCAGGACGCCTGCAAGACCGGCTCGGTGGTTGAGGGCCATCTCTACAAAGGGTTGGGCCACAGCGAAACCGTCAACGCCTCCCTCAAGGACTCAGTGCCGTTCGCCCACAAGGTCATCAACGACCAGCCGATCACCCCGATCTGCAATCCCAGCGTGCAGTGAGACGGAGCCCTCGACATGAGCATTGAATTCTTCACCCGCCTGCCCCTGCATGGCGAAACCCAGTTCCTCCCCGGCGACCCGCGCAACCGTGGCGACTGGCACCGTGGCGGCCCGAGCACCGGCGCTGTCTCGGCCTTCAGCGTCGGTGACCACTTCACTTACATCGATTACCTGGGACAGATCGCCAAAGCCGCGGAAATCAACGGCTTCGGTGGCGCGCTGATGGTCAACGCCCCCTCCGGCGAAGAGCCGTGGACGGTCTGCTCGTTGCTGGCACGGGAAACCCGAACGCTGAAATTCGTCACGGCGTTCCAGCCCTATCACTACACGCCGTGGGTGGCGGTGCAGCAAGCCGCGACTTATCAGCGCGCCACCGGCAACCGGTTGGTCTGGAACATCATCAACGGCGGCTCGGACGCGATTCAGCGCCAGGTCGGCGACTTCAGCGATCACGATGAGCGCTATGAACGGGCCATCGAGTTCATGGACGTGGTCAAGGGTTATTGGCACAACGAGAACTTCCACTACGAGGGCAAGTTCTACAAAGCCGAAGGCGGTGGTTTGCGCGGGCCGTTGAAAAAGGCCGAGCTGCCACTGATCTGCACGGCGGGCTCATCGATCCCGGCCCGGGAGTTCGCGGCCAGGCACGCCGACTTCTACCTGATGCGCGCTGAGCACCCGGACGAAATTGCCGCGCTGATTGCCGATATACGCGCGCGTGCGTTGAAGTATGGGCGCACCGACATTCGTTTTGGTTTGTCGATCGATGTCATTACCCGCGAGACCGAGGAACTGGCCCGCACCGAGGCCAAGCGCTTCTTCGATGAAGGCATCGCCAGGGGCGCGGTCAAGGCTGTGGCTGCCCATGCCGGGCTGCGCACCGCGCGCAAACTCAGCTACGAAAATGAATTCGCGCAAAAAGCCGAGACCCAAGGCTTCGACGACTTTTTCATCCACCCCAACGTCTGGACCGGTTTCGGCTACATCGGCATTCCACCAGGCTGCGCGCTGGTGGGCAGCTACGAAAATGTCGTGGCGCGGATTCGCGAGTACAACGCCATCGGCATCGATCTGTTCTTCCTCGCCGGCTACCCCCATCTGGAGGAAGCCTATCGCCTGGGCGAGCACATCCTGCCGCACTTTCGCAGTGAACGCGTGCAATTGAGTCGACCGTCAGAAGCGCCGCTGGAGTTGCGCTCCGCCAACGGCCCGGCCGGAGCCTGATGCCATGAGCGACGATCACTCATCATTCAGCCGCCGGGATTTTCTCGGCCACAGTGCGCTGCTGGGCGGTGGCTTGCTGCTCGGTGGCGGCCTGCTCGCCGGTTGCGGCCCGAGTAGCGAAAAGCCGATCGCCAGCGCCATTGGCGACGATCAACCGCGATATGGCGGACGTCTGCGCCTGGGCATTCTCGACGGTAACCAGAGCGGCAACCTCGACGCCCACAAACCCATCGGCAGCGGCATCGTTCGCGGCTTTGCTCTCTACAGCAAGCTGTGGGAATGGGACGAGCAGATGCAACCGCGCCTGGCCCTGGCCGAATTCGCCGAGCCGAATGCCGATGCCAGCAGCTGGACGCTTCGCCTGCGTCCAGACCTGGAATTTCACCATGGCAAGACCATCGACGCCGATGACCTGATCTTCTCCATCCGCCGCCTGACCGACCCGCAACTGGCATCGCCCTATGCCGCGCTGCTGCACTGGGTGGACCGCGACAACCTGGTCAAGCTCGATTCGCGCACCGTACGCCTGAACTTTCGCGAAGGCCGCAGCTACATGCCGTTGGCGGAAACCTGGGTCAATTTTGGCGGCATCGTGCCGGTGGACTATCACCCGGTCAGCAACCCGGTGGGCGCCGGCCCCTACAAACTGAAAAGCTTCACCCCCGGCCAGCGTTCGTTGTTCACGCGGTTCGAGAACTACTACAAGGACGGCAAACCCTACGCCGACGAGCTGGAGATCATCGACTTCAAGGATCAGGTCTCGCGCCTGGCCGCCCTGCGTTCCGGACAGATCGACATGGCCAACGTGATGCCCACCGAACAGCTGGAAGTGCTGCAGCGCGATCCTCGGCTGAGGGTGCTCAAATCGGTGACCGGCAACTGGCTGTCGTTCGACATGAACCTCGACAAACCACCGTTCAACGATCCACGGGTACGCGAGGCGTTTCGTCTGTTGGCTGATCGGGAGGAACTGGTGCGCCGGGCGCTCAATGGTCAGGGCCGGGTCGCCAACGACCTGTATGCGCCGAGCGATCCGACGTTCAACCATGGCCTTGGACCGCGTGCCCACGACCCGCAACGGGCGGCGCAACTGCTCAAGGAAGCCGGGCATGAAAACCTTGAACTGGAACTGGTGACGACACCCGGTCCGGGACTGACGTCAGCGCTGGTGCTGGCGGAACAGGCCAAGCGCATTGGCGTGACCCTCAAGGTCAAGCAGGTCGACCTGGCCACTTTCCAGGGCCCGCAGCGCAACGACTGGACCTTGAGTACCGGCGGCAGCATCGGCGCACCGTTCCTGGCCAGTGCGATCCATACCGACGCGCCATTTGCCGTGTCGAACAAGACCCACTTCCACGACCCGCAGTTCAGTGAGCTGTTCCTGGCGGCCATGGCCCAACCCGACCTGGAAAAACGCAGGGCCCTGGTGCATCAGGTGCAGCAAATCCAGTACGAGCGCGGCGGCCTGTTGATCTGGGGTTACGCCGATCTGCTCGATAGCGTGGCCAACCGCGTAGGCGGCGCGGCGGCCGAGGAGTCGCTGTTCAGCACCTGGCGCTTTGAAAAGCTCTGGTTGAAAGACACGGCCTGACACACCGCGACCTGTGGGAGCCGCCCTGCTGCGGGCGGCGTTCCGGCGATGGTGGCGGTGAACGTTACGACGTCATCGCCGGCAGGCCAGCTCCCACGGGGTTTTGCCGGGTGTCAGGGACATCGCCATACCCATTTTTTTTGTTGCGAGGCTCATTCGTCATGCCCTCTATCGCCTTTCGTTTGCCTGTAAAACGCTCCGCCCTGGCTATGGCGGTGGTGTCGACATTTTCGCTACCAACCTTCGCCGCCGACACCCAACTGCAAACCGTCACTGTCCAGGCCAGCGCCAGCGATTCCGACGATGACGCCCTGCCCACCCGGCCGGAGTCTTCGATCTACGGCGGAATCGAAACCAAGGTGCTCGACACCCCGCGCTCGATCACTCAGGTCAATGCCGAGCAACTGGCCAACGACCCGATCCGCAGCGCCGACGACCTGGTCAAATACGCGCCGGGCATCACCCGTGGTGGCGGCCAGAACGCCGGGATCGCGCCGCAATTTCGCGCCCAGGGCTCTGAAGTCTTCCAGGACGGCCAGCGCGCGTACGGTGTGCGCCACCCGGCCAACTTCAACGCCTATGAAGGCGCCGACATCGTCGCCGGTCCGTCATCCGTCACCTATGGCTCGGTGTCCGGCAGTGGCGGCTACGTCAATTACCTGAGCAAGAAACCCAATTTCAGCGAGTTCAAGACCCGGCTCAGCGGTGAGTTGGGCACCTGGGTACCCGACGGCGAATCCCGTGACTCGAGCAAATTCAGCGTCGATAACACCGGCCCGCTGAGTGACAATCTCGCCTACCGGATCAGCATTACCAAGCAGCGCCAGGAGGATTACTACGACAACGTCGACAACAACTTCGACGCCTTCTACGGCGCCCTCGCCTGGCGCAATGACAACGTGCGCGTCGACTGGAATGCCAGTTACGACGACTACTACGACTACAACATCACCCACGGCTGGAACCGCGCCAACCAGGCGTTGGTCGACCACGGCAAGTATTACGCCGGACGGGCCACGCCGATCATCCAGAACGGCAACACCCTGTGGTCGCCGGTACTCGCTTCCGGTGCGGCTGATGCGCCGACCCTGGGCTGGGTCCAACGCCAACGTAACGCCCAGGGCCAATACAGCGTGGTCGATGGCAGTTTTCAGTCAGCTTCCCCAAACACCCAAAGCAACCCCGGCAGCCTGCGAGGCTGGGTTTACGACCCGTCGCTGGCGGGCAACGGCCTGACCTCGCTGTCGTCCCAAACCGGCCAGCGCGACGAGGATGAAAACACCTCCCGGCGCTTCACCACGCAACTGCGGGTAGAAGCCGATCTGACCCCCACCATCACCCTGGCCAACAACACGTTTTACCAACGCTCACGGGACATGACCGACGCCGTCGGTTCTTTCCAGGTGCAGTCCAAGGACAATATTTTCGATAACCGCTTCGAGTTCCGCTCGCGCAACGAAGTGCAGTTGGGCGGCTTGACCCTGCGTGATGACAGCAATACCGGGCTGATCTACCGCCGCGAGTTCAACCAGTCGATCGCCGCCAACAACAGTTTCGGCTCGACCATCAACGCCTATGACCTGACGCAGGACCCTTCGGGCAAAAATCCGGGGGATCTGCTGGGGCTGACCGGTTCCAATCCCGCCGGTGGCAATGCCGGCTGGATTGGCCAGCCCGGCGTGTCGCAATTCTCCAACTTCTATGGTTGGCTGAATCTGCCCCCGATGTACCCGGCCGGTCACGGGCTCTATGCCGAATCCGTCGCGCCTTACACCGCTGAAAGTACCTGGTCCACGCGGACGTTGTTCACCCAGCACAACCTGCGATTGGGTGAGCGCGTCGGCCTGAACATCGGCGCCAGCCGCAGCTGGATCGATGCCGAAATCGAAAACCCGTTCGTGCTCGCCGGCGGCAACCCACGCAAGGACAGTGACAACTACCGGCTGTTCGCCTTTCAGGTCAGCCCATACGTAAAGCCGACCGAAAACAGCACGCTGTACTACACCTTCGATCGCTCGCTGGCGGTCAACACCGGGTTCTTCTCCAACGGCCTGGGCTGGGGCAGTGGTGCTGGCGCCAACCTGCTCAACCCGCTGGCGTTCGAAAGCCTCAGCGTGCTGCACGAAGTGGGGTTGAAAGTCGAAGCCGTGCCCAACGAACTGTTCATGACCCTGGCAGCGTTCAAGCAGGAACGGGATCAGTCACCCGACAGCAACAACAACATTGCCCGACTGGTGATCAAGGGCGTGGAGTCGACCATTCGCTACCAGCCCGATGATCACCTGCGCACGGCACTGAACCTTTCCAAACTCACCGCCTACAACGAATTTGCCTCCCAGGCCGGTTTTGCCTCGGCGGGGTTCATACCCGACAACGGCACGGTGTTCGGCGACAACAACAGCCTCAACCAGCGGCCGTCCGGGCGCTTCGACGCGGTGCAGATTCCCGAGTACACCGCCAGCGGGTATGTCGACTATCGCTTCGACTCAGGTTTTGGCGCGGAGCTTTCCGGCTGGTGGACCAGCAGCTGGTACCTGAACCTGAGCAAGACCGTGAAGATCCCCGACGAATACAACCTCGACCTTGCCGTGTATTACCGCCAGCCGCAGTGGAGCACCACCCTGCGCGTGCTCAACCTGACCAACGAGCTGAACTTCGTCAGCGGCCTGGCCGGTTCCACCAATACGTTTTTGCAACCCATGCCTGGCCGCACCTTGCTGGCCCAGGTGGATTACCAGTTCTAAGCCCGCGGCCAGCCCGCCTTCCGCCCTCAGGAGTGTTCCAATGTCCATTGAATTTGTCGGCATGATTTTCCCTCGCCAGTGGTCCGAGACCCGGGGCGTGCGCAGCCCGGATTTCGATCTGGGGTTTATCCGCCACCACGCCCGTGCCCATGAACAGGCCGGCTTCGACCGGGTGCTGATCGCCAGCGGCCCGGGCAGCGCCGACAGTCTGCAGATCGCGGCCTATGCCGCCGCTCATACCGAGCGCCTGGGTTTCATGATCGCCCACCGTCCAGCCCTCACTGCCCCGACCGTTGCCGCGCGGGCTTTCGCGACACTGGATCACACCACCGGCGGCGGCCGGATTCGCCTGCATGCCATCACCGGGATCACCGCCGAACCCCAGGAAGGCGACTTCCTGCTGGACAAGACCGAACGCTACAAACGTACTGACGAATACCTGGAGATCGTCCGGCGCACCTGGACGGCTGAAGAACCGTTCGACTTCGAGGGGGAGTATTTCAACATCAAGGGCGCTTTCTCACCGGTCAAGCCGTTGCAGCAGCCGCACATTCCGATTTCCTTCGGCGGGTCTTCGGACATCGCCTATCAGATCGCGGTAAAGCATGCGGACCTGTATGCCTTGTGGGGTGAACCCTTGAGTGGTGTGGCCGAGCAGATCGGCAAACTGCGGGCGGCTGCCAGCGCGGCGGGTGTCGAGGCGCCGCGAGTCAGCCTGTCCGTACGCTTGATTCTGGGTGCTACCGAGGAACTGGCGTGGCAAAGGGCGCAACAGATCCTCGAACAGATCAAGGCCAATCCGCAATTCGCGGCCGGCAGCCCGTGGCAAAAACGTATCAAGGGCACCGGTTCCGAACGTTTGCTTGCCGCCGCAGCCCTGGGTGATCGTCATGACCGTGCACTCTGGATGCCCACCGCCACCGCCGTCGGGGCCTACGGCGACACCACCGCCCTGGTCGGCACCCCGGAAACGGTGGCCCAGGCCTTGCTCGATTATGTCGACCTGGGCGTGACCACTTTCCTTAACCGGGGTTATGACCCGCTCTATGACACCGTGGACTACGGACGCTGGATCATCCCGGCGGTGCGCGAAGAAGCCCGCCGCCGCAAAGCGCAGGTGGCATAAGCACAGCGCAATTTTCACCAACGCCATCGCCGGCAAGCCGGCTCCTACAGAACGCGTGCATGCCACAAATCCAACTTACCCCGCAAATACTGTAGGAGCTGGCTTGTCGGGCCGCCGCATCGCAGCGAAGGCGGCATAACGGCCACCATCGCTTCGCCAGCAAGCCGGCTCCTACAGATATGTGTCACGTCACAAACCCAACGTACCCCCGCAAATCCTGTAGGAGCTGGCTTGCCAGCGAAGGCGGCATAACGGCCACCATCGCTTCGCCGGCAAGCCGGCTCCTACAGAGATGTGTCACGCCACAAAATCAACATACCGCCGCAAACCTGTAGGAGCTGGCTTGTCGGGTCGCCGCATCGCAGCGAAGGCGGCATAACGGCCACCATCGCTTCGCCGGCAAGCCGGCTCCTACAGATACGTGTCATGTCACAAATTCAACATGGCCGCGCAAATCCATGTCACCGCAATGTCGGGGAGTTTTCCAGCAGGGTGCGGGTATAGGCCGCCTGCGGTTGGTCCAGGACCTGATCGACCCGCCCCTGCTCCACCACCCTTCCCAATTTCAACACCAACACCCGATCGGCAATGGCACGGACAACGCCCAGGTCGTGGGTGACGAACAGTAGCGTCAGCCCTTCCCGCTGCAATTGACGCAACAGCGCCAGGATCGATGCCTGTACCGAGACGTCCAGTGCCGAGGTGATTTCGTCGCAGATCAGCAGCTTTGGCTCACAGACCAACGCCCGTGCAATCGCCACGCGCTGGCGTTCACCACCGGACAGGCTGTGGGGATACTGGTCCGCCACCGAGGACGGCAACGAAACCCGCTTGAGCACGGCATGCACTTTTTGCCGAGCAGACGCGCCCTTGATACCGAAGAAATGCTCCAAAGGCGCACTCAGCGTCTGGAAAACCGTTTGCCGCGGATTCAGCGCCCGGTATGGATTCTGGAAGATGTACTGGATCTGATGCCGTAGCGACCCTCTGCGCTGCCGCGCCGACAGGCTCAACGACTCGCCCGCGTAACGCAGCTCGCCCTCGGCGTTTTCTCCCAGCCCGGCAACGGCACGGGCCAGGCTGGTCTTGCCCGACCCGGACTCGCCCACCAGCGCCAGGCACTCGCCGGCAGCCACCCGCAGCGACACATCGAACAGCACCTGCCGGTCGTAGGCCAGGTTCAGGTCCTTGACCTCCAACAGCGGCGGGCACTCCACCGCCTCGGCGATTGGCGGTACAGAGGCTGGGGCAACCCGTTGCAGGGCTTGAAGATGCGGGGCCAGGCAGGCCACCCGCTGCCGTAACGACAGTTCCTGCAATGACGGCTCGAGTACCGAACACGCCGCAACGCGACGGGAGCACCGCGGTGCGAAGGCACATCCTTGCGGCCGCTGTCCCGGTGCCGGTGCATGTCCGGCAATCGCCAGCAAGTCCCGGCGTTGCGACACATCGGGAATCGCCGCCAGCAAGCCCCGGGTATAGGGATGAGCCGGTTGATGGAACAGCACGTCGCGCTGTGCAACCTCGACGATACGCCCGGCATACATCACCATCACTCGGTCCACCAGGTCCTTGATCACCGCCAGGTCATGGGACACATACACCGCCGCCACGCCCAGGCTTTTACACAACCGGCGCAACGTCGCCAGGATGTGAGCCTGGGTGGTGACGTCCAGCGCAGTGGTCGGCTCGTCGAGGACGATCAATGCCGGACGCAGTACGAAGGCCAGCGCCAGCATCACCCGCTGTTGCTGCCCGCCGGACAGTTGATGGGGAAAGCGTCGCAGGAACTGCGCATCATCGGGCAGGCCGACGTCGCGCAAGGTCTCGACGATGCGCTGCTGTTGCGCGGCGCGATCGAGTTCAACCTGATGAACGCCCAGGGTTTCACGCAGCAGACTGCCGATACGCAACGCCGGATTCAGCGCGGTTGCCGGGTCCTGGGCCACGTAGCCGATCAGGCTGCCCCGAGCCCGACGCAGATCCTCGCCCGCAAGCGTCAGCAGCGATTGACCGGACACTTCGACCTGCCCGCCGACGATCCGTGCGCCCCTTCGGGCATGGGCCAGCAAGGCGGTAGCCAGGGTGGTCTTGCCGGAACCGGACTCCCCGACCAATCCAATAATTTCTCCGCGCTCAAGATTGAAGGTGACGCCGGACAGTACGTCGATCTGCCCCGGCAACTCGACGCGCAAATCGCGAACCTGCAACACCTGCGTAGTCACTACAGGAGGACGGGATTCGATCCCGGCAATAGCGTTCATGGCTGTTTCTCTCCGATCCTTGAACTGCTGCGACCGATGCCTTCGGCCAGGATATTGGTGCCATAGGCGAAGATGCCGATCAGGATCGCCGGGGCCAATACCGCCCAAGGTTGCACCAGCAAACCCGCCTGGTTCTCGTTGATCATCAGCCCCCAATCAGCCGTCGGTGGCGCGACGCCGTAACCGAGGAAACTCAACCCCGAAAGCATGCCCACGCCCCAGGTCAGCATGTTGCCGAAGTGCACCAGCAGCGGTGTAAGGATGTTCGGCAGGATTTCCCTGAACAGAATCCGCCGCCTTGAATAGCCCATCATCTGCGCGGCCTCGACGAACTCCTGCCCCGCCACCGCCACCGCGCTGCCCCGGGCCAGACGAATCACGCCCGGGGTAAAGGCGATGGACACGGTCAATACGATCAGCCAAGGCGCACGCCCCAGCATGGAGACAATCAACAGCACCAGGATCAGGTCGGGAAAGGCCAGCGACACGTCCGCCAGCCAGGTGATCAATTGATCCAGGCGTCGCCGGGAAAATCCCGCCAACAGGCCCAGGGTGCTACCCGCCAGCAACGCGATCGACGCTGCCGCCACTGACATCCACAGCACCGACACGCCGCCACTGAGCAAGCGCGACAACACGTCATGGCCGAGAAAGTCATAGCCCAGCAACGCTTTGCCCACGGGGGCGCCGTACACCGAACCGAGCATTTCCGTTGGGCTGTGGGGAGCTAAAAAAGGGCCAAGCAGTGCGAGCACTACCACCGCCAGGGTAATCAACGCGCCCTTGCGGGTTTGCGGTTGCGCCAGCCACAGCGGCCAGCGCACAGGTCGCGAATCAGTCATGCCTCACCTCTCAAGGTGCCTTGGATGGGGAGCGACGCCACCAGGGCTGGATGCCCCGACGGTTACGCCGGATCATGGTCACCCGGCGGGCGGTGCGCAGTTTTGGCGTCAGCAGCACCGTCAGCAGATCCGCGAACAGGTTGATCAACACCACGCCCAGGGTGATCACCAGCACGATGGCCTGGACCATCGGCAAGTCGCGCATCTGGATCGCCGAGTTAAGCGAAGTGCCGATGCCCGGATAGCTGAAGATCACCTCGGCCAGCAGCGCCCCGCCGATCAAGGTGCGCAAGGTCAGGGCCACGCCCTGGATCGCCGGGATCAATGCATTGGGCAAGGTGTGACGCCAGACGATTCGCCACTCGGGAATACCCCGCAGCCTGGCGGCGACGACATAGTCGGACTCCAGCGCCTCGATCATCGACGCCCGCACCATGCGCGTCAGGTACGGCAACGTCGACAGACTCAGGGCCAGCACCGGCAACACCAGGAACTGCAATTGGCGCAGCAGCGATTTGTCCGGATCGAGAATGGACACCGCCGGCAACACGTCCATGTGCGGCATGGAAAACAGCAGCACCAGACCGATGGCCAGGAGAAAACCCGGGGTGGCCTTGAGGAAAATCAGCAGCGACAGGCTCCAGCGATCCAGGCGACTGTCACGGCGCAAGGCCAATGACACGCCGAGCAACAACGCCGCTGGCACAACCACGGCAATCACCCCGGCCAGCAGCGCCAATGTGTAGCCGAAGCGGCCGAACAGGATGTTGCCGACCGGCACATTGGAGTCCAGCGATACCCCCAGCTCGCCACTCAGGGCATTTCCCAGCCAGCGCAGGTATTGCTCGATGATCGGCCGGTCCAGGCCCAACTGGCGCTGCAAGGTGAGGATGCTTTCCAGCGGCGCATCGGGACCGAGGATCACCCGCGCCGGGTCCGAGGGCAGTGCCTGCGTGGCAATGAACACCACCAGGCTGATGACCCAAGCGGTCAGCAGGCCATAACCCAGGCGGCCGATGAACCAGGACAGCCAGGCTGGCGTGCGCGGATGCTTGCAGGAAGATTCAGGCATGGTTCACCCACATTTCATCGAAACGCCATGAAGCAAAGGTCGTTTGTTCAGGCGCCAGCCCTGCGACTCGAACAGAGGCGGCATCCAGCACGTCATTGAAACCCCAGATCAGCAGCCCGCCCCGCTCGTGTTGAATAGCCTGGGCTTCATGCACGAGCACCTTGCGCTGTTGCAGATCCGGCTGTGCCAACGCCTGTTGGTACAACGAGGTGAAACGCTCGTCGTGGAAATTGCTACGGTTGTAAATGGCCTGGGGCGCGTCGTTGTGCAGCGCCGAGGCAAGGAAACCCCGGGCCGGAGTGGAGCCCGGGGACAACAACCAGTTTTCCCGTTGCGCACCGTTGAACACCGAGCCATCGACCTGGGTGACCTTGATCTCGACGCCGGCCTTCTTCGCCTGCTGGGCAAACACCAGCGCCGCATTGACGCCCGGCCCCGGCGTAGTGGTCAGCTCCACGCGCAGATCGTTTTGCCCGGCCTGGCGCAACAGCGAACGCGCCTGATCCAGGTCGTACGGACGCTGGACGATGCCGTGGTTGTACGTCGGGTCATGGGGCGAATACAGGTCATTGGCGATCCGTCCGAAACCGTTGAGGCCGCGATCGACCAGTTCACGCCGATCAGCCAGCAGACGAAAAGCCTGGCGCACTCGCTGATCCTGAAAGGGTGCCTTGGCCAGATTCAGGTTGAAGCCGGTAAACGAGGTGCTGGGCGACGCGTAGAAATTGAGCCGGGAATCGGCCTTGAGCAACGCGCTGTGCTCAGCCTGCACGCCGCTGGCGACGTCGATCTGCCCGGCACGCAACGCGGCGGCACGGGACACCTGATCCTTGAATTCGATGATTTCCAGCTCATCGGCATAGGGCTGGCCAGGCTTGTAGTAATTGGCAAAACGCTCGTAGAGCGAGCGCTGACCGGGAATGAAGCTTTTGAGTTTGTAAGGCCCGGCGCCCACCGGATTGCTGATCGGGTCGTAGTCGGTGGGAACGATGCCACCGAAACTGATCAGGGTTTCATCCAGCGGGAAAAAGCTCTGCCCCTGCTTGAAACGGATTTCAATGGTGCGCTCATCGAGTTTGCGCAGGGCATTGCGATCGATCGCACCCACCAGGCCGGCAAACGGCGATGCCAGTTTCGGATCGGTCAGGCGCAGGATCGAGAACAGCATGTCGTCGGCGCCGATGCTCTTGCCGTGATGAAACTCCAGCCCCGGCTTGATGCGAATGGTCCAGGCGCTGGCATCGGCGTTGGGCTCGGCGAACTCGGCCAGGGCCAGGCGCGTGCTGACGTCGGTGTTCCATTCCCAGAACTTGCTGTACAGAGCCCAGCCGCGAATGATCCCGCCGCCCACCGGTTTATGCGCGTCAAGGTTGCCTGACTGGTCGCCATCGATAATGCCGACCCGCAAACGACCGCCGTGCACCGGTGTACTGGACAATGCCGTTGCGCCACTGACGGCTGCTCCACTGTCGCAACCGCTGAGCAGGCTGCTGCCTGATATCAGGCCACCACAGACCGCCAGGCCGTTACCCAGAAACCTGCGCCGGGAGAATCCTTCGCTCATGAATGACTCCTCAGGCCCGCTCGACCACGTTGGCGCGTTGTGGCACCGGCGTGTCAGCGCGCAGGCGCGGCACGTCGAAACCGTGATCAAGGTCGAGCAATGGGAACAACAGGTCCGCCACCCGGTGCGCCTCATCGATCAACGGGAAGCCGGAGAGAATGAACGCCGATGTACCCTGTGCTTCGTACTCGCGAATACGCTCGGCAACCTGCTCGGCGCTGCCTACCAGATAGGTGCCGGCCGCCGGGCCGAGGATGTTGAAGCCGAACAGGCTCGGACCCAGCCAGACGTTGGGATAGATCTGCAGGTCCCTTGCCTTGGGCAGGCGACCTGCACGGACGGCGTCGACGTTGCGCTGGATCTGCGGGTCGTCGCTGCGGAAGCTGTCCAGGGTCTCGCCCGGTGGCAGTTGCCGTTCGATGGCCGCGCGTGCGGTTTGCAGCGAGGTGCGTTGCAAGAGCTTTTCGGCGTGGGCCCAGGCTTCCTCTTCGGTCTCACGGACAATGATTTGCAGGCGGGTGCCGAACGTCAGCTCGCGACCGATTTTTGCTGCCTCGGCCGCCACTTTGCGGAATTTCTCGCCAAGTTTTGGTGGGGTGTTGGCGAAGCTCAGGTACACGTCGAGCAAATGCACGGAATGGGCAACGCCCGGCCCCGAGGTGCCGGCGCCCCACAACGGGATGCCGGGTTTCTGCCTGGGCGGATGCCAGCCACCCAATGGATGACTGGCAGCGGCCGGTGTGCGCGGTGCCAGCTTGACGTACTGGCCGTCATATCCCGAGGTATCACCGGCGTAGAAGGCCTGGAAGGCTCGCCAGTACTCGAGGCTGAAGTCATAGCGCTCATCGTGGGGGTAATGCACGCCGAGGGTAGCCAGGCCGGCATCGTTGCCGTTGACAACGTTGAACAACAGACGACCGTTGGAAAACTGATCGAAGGTCAGGGCCCACTTGGCCAACACCGCGGGCGATAACTCGCCGGGGTGCTGCGCCACCAGGAAACGCAGGCGCTGGGTGGCATCGATCAACGCGGCGGAAACGGCCAGGCTTTCGTTGGGGCTGGAGCCCAGCAGCGATCCGTAATACCCCAGGCGATCACTGGCCACGGCCAGTTGCTTCAGATGCTCGAAATCGGTTTTCCAGCGGCCCTCGGGCTCCCACGGATAAGGCCCGTCGGGGGTTGTGAGGTACCAGAGAATTTTTACAGCCATGGGCATGTACCTTGGTTATGTGTCGACCTGTGGGAGCCGGCCTGCCGGCGATGAGGCCCTCGGGCCTTGCATCAATTTCTCGGCCGCCATCGCCGGCAGGCCGGTTCCCACAGGTTTTTTGGTGGCTGGGAGATCGGCGGGTCAGGTGCGACGATCGATGGCGGGCACCAGGCCAAGCTCCGTGGCTTTTTCGTACAGCCCGCTCATTTTCCATTGCTGGGTCAGCACACCGGGACCGTAGGCGCGGGAACCGCCCAGGGCATCGGCGAGCAATTGCAGTTGCGCCCCCTCCTCGAGCAACAGGATGAATTCAGCCGTGGCGCGCAAACCCTGTTTGCCCCACACGGTAGAACCACCGTTGGCTTCCAGAATCGCCAGGGTGAAAGGGTTCTCGGCAATCCTGTCGAGGATGAAATCGACTTCCGGCTGACGTCGGTCGATGTAGACCGGCAACTCCCGGGCCAGTTGATAACGCTGCACCGGCACGTAGTGAAATGGCAGGGTGCGATGGGTCTGTGCCCAGGCGCCGAGGTACGGCGAATGCACGTGGGACACGGTGGTGACATCCGGATGCTGCTGGAACAGTCGGGTGTAGCGGCCCAAACCGCCCTTGCCTTTGCCGTAGATCACCTTGCCGTCAAAATCGGTGACCGTCGCTTGCAGTGGTTTGCGGTAGTTCCACGGACCGCCGTAGTTGACCGACACCAGCAGCTCTTCGCCGGGTACGCGTTCGATGAAACCTACCGTGCCATTGGCGGTGATGGTGTTGGTTTCACGGAACACCGTGAAGGCTTCTTCAGCCTCGATCAGCACCTTGTCGATGAAGGCCTTCAGCGCTTGGCTGATCAGTTGTTCATTAATCAGTACGGTCATGGCAGTTCTCCGGATTCAGGCGCGGCGCTTGGCCAACAGTTCATGGGCGGCTTGCAACGGGCGCGGATCGACCCAGTCGGCGATGGAAAAATCGCGTTCCAGGAAGCCGTGCAGGTAAAGGAAATCTTTCTGGATATCGAGGAACTCCAGACGCTGTGCAGAGAGGTCCGGTGCCAGCGTGGTGTGGAATTCCCCGCGATAGGCCTCGGCGACCCCGGCGCTGCCGGCACGGGTTTCCTCTTCGAGAATGGCATTGAGTGCCTCGCGGTTATTGGCAGCCCAATCGGCGGCGCTGAGGGTTTGCGCGAGGAAACGCACCACCAGGTCGAAATGGTTGTCGAGCAGGCTCTGGTGCACGGTGATCGGACGCGGCGTTCCGTTGTTGATGCGATAGCGCGGTTCAGCGATCAGGTCCAGGTCGATACCCACCACCAGGCCCAGACGCCGTGCGGCATCGGCGGCGGAAGCGCCTTTGACATACACCGCGTCGACTTCCCCACGCACCAGGTAATCGAGGCCCGACCACAGGCGCTGCAACCCTTCCTGGGGATTGGCCGCCCACTCCTGGTCCTGCAGGGCGACCTCCACCAGTTCGACATCATCGAAACCCAGCCCGGCCAGGCTCAGTGCGCCTTTGTAACCGTGCAGGCTCATGGCACGAGCGATGCTCCCCGGGCGGGTTTCACCCCAGGCTGGAAGCGCCAGGCGCTTGCCTTTGAGATCCTGCGGGCGCTGGATGCCGGAGTCAGGGCGAACCAGGATGGTTTGCCATTCCTCGATCCAGGTCAGGCCGATCAAGCGGCTCGGCGCACCGGCCGCACGGGCTGCCAGCGCCGGTACGTTACCGCCTTCGCGAAACAGTCCCGGCAGCTCGTGATCATAGTGGTGATGCCCCAGTTGACGAGCCTCCTGCAGGGTCGAAACCGGCAGGCCGTCAGCGGCGAATTCATCGCTCAGCCAGCCGAGTTTATAGGCGATTCCGGAAGCCGTCGGCACCGGGCAACGGGTGAACCAGATCTGCTCCAGTTCTGCCGTGGTATCGGGTTGGATGTGTTTCGCAGCAAGCGTCATGAGCAGCTCCATCTGGTTGGGCATGTGACTGTTGCCCAAGCCATTGCAGTGCCCGTGCCAACAGCTGAAACCCCCGGTTTACGTGGCTTGGCGCCTGCAAGGAATTGACCAGGTGCTGCAAATTGCTGGCCTGCCAGCAGCAATGCGCATCGGCTGCTGCTGCTCGAGCAGTCGCGGTCGACAGGTTGCTTCTCCAGCAACACTACCCTTTCTCGCGCTTCACCAAACCTGTGCCCCGGCACGCTTTCAAGCCCTTGGCGCAGAACTTGCTCAAGGCCCTCTCAACACCCGAGAACACCGCAAAACCTGTAGGAGCTGGCTTGCCAGCGATTGGCCTTCAAGCCTTGCGCCGTACTCAAGGACGCCATCGTCGGAACGCCGCCCGCAGCCAGCCGGCTCCTACAAGGTCATCAGCAGATCAACGACAGAGGGACAGCAATGAGCAAGGTCGAACACAACCCCAGCGGGCACCTGATACAGGAACAGGCACCGATCCGACTGCTGCAGAGCGAAGCTCAAGCCATTTCCGCGGCCAGGGAAATAGCTGTGGAGATCGCCGAAATCGCCGCAGACACCAGCCAGAACGGCCAATTGCCCTGGCGTCAGGCACAACTGTTGTCCGAAAGCGGACTGACCGCCATTGGCGTGCCGAAAGCGTTTGGCGGTCTTGGCGCTTCGGTGGAAACCATCGTCGAAACCGTACGCCTCATATCAGTCGCCGACGGCGGCGTCGGCCAGTTGCTGCAAATCCACAACGTCATGTTGCGCGGGATTTTCACCGGCTACAGCGATGAGATTCGCGACCGGCTGATCCGCGATGTACTCGCTGGCAAACGTTTCGGCAACGCCTTGGCGGAAGTCGGCGGCAAGAACAAGTTCGCGCTCAAGACCCGGGTCGAGCGGCGTGCCGATGGCAAGCTGATCCTCACTGGCAGCAAGTTCTACTCCACCGGTTCCTACCTTGCCGAGTGGATCTCCCTGACGGCCGCCAGCGACGAGGGCGGCGCCGGGGTGCTGCTCAACCGCAACACGCCCGGCCTGACACTGGTGGATGACTGGGAAGCCTTCGGCCAGAAGAACTCCGTCAGTGGCACGGTGATCTTCGACAATATCGAGCTCGACGAAGGCTTCGTTTCCCAGCGCAAAGGTCCGATGAAGCGCACCGGCCTGACCTTCCCGCAGATTCTCCATGCCGCCATCGACACCGGCATCGCCGAAGGCGCGCTGGCGGCCGCGGTGGACTACCTCAACCACAACGCCCGGCCATGGGTGGAAAGTGGCGTCGATCACGCCAATCAGGAGCCGCACATCATCAAGCAGATCGGCGAATACGCCGTGGCCCTGCGCGGTGCGCAATCCTTGCTGCGCGATGCTGCACGGGTGTTCGACCAGCACGAACTCGACCCGGACAACAAGACTCTGCAGGACGAGCTGATTCTCTCGGTGGCCACCGCCCGTGCCCACTCCGACTCGGCCTCGCTGAAAATCTCCAGCGACATTTTCTCCCTGCTCGGCGCCAGCTCATCACTGAGCAAATGGAACCTCGACCGCTTCTGGCGCAACGCCCGGGTCCACACCACCCACGACCCAATCCGCTGGCGTCTGCATCACGTCGGCAACTACTACCTCAACGGCGTCGATCCGGGAGAGTACACCGCGATCCTCAACGCCAAGGAAAAACAGGGCGCCACCCGCCCCAAAGAGCAATGACATGATCGAAAAACACCCCCTATTGCGCTGCCTGGCGATCTACCGGGAAATGCCCTGGCGCTTTGCCCTGGTCGCGGCGCTGTTCATTTCCGTGAACCTCGCGCTGGTCTGGCAGCAATGGCTGATCGGGCATGCGGTGAACGACGTCAGCGCCGGTCGCGCCGTCGTGCGCCAGGCCGATGGCACCCTCGACGCCAGCCTGGGCTGGTACTGGCTGTGGCTGATGCTCGCCGTGGCCCTGGGTCGTGGCGTGTTGCAATACGCCGCCAGCGTGTGGTCACTGGTGCTCAGCCAGGAACTGCTGACGCGCCTGCGCGAACGCATCCTGCAACAGGTACAGAACCTGCACCTGGGTTATCACTGGCAGCACGGCATGGGGGAGATGATTACCCGCACCACCCGTGATGCCGACAAGGTTCGCGATGCCCTGATCAGCTTCTGGCGGCAGGTCGTGGAAACACCGCTGGTGGTGCTGGCGACGGTCGGCCTGCTCAGTTGGTACAACCCGCTGCTGGGGCTGGTGCCGTTGTTGCTGACGGTGGCAGGCCTGTGGGTTTTCGTGCGTCAGACCGAACGCCTGGTCAGCCTCGATCGCGCCGTGGGTGCCGCCTACGACCGGGTCAACCAGGAGCTCAGCGAGGGCATCGGCGGTGTCCGGGTAATCAAGTCCTTTGGCCTTGAGCACAGCCGCATCCAGCGTTTCGCCACGCAAGTGACGGTGTTCGCCGACCACGCCCGTCAGGCACTCGCCTATTCCAGCTCGCGGATACCGCTGCCGCAAGCCATCGTCGCCCTGGGTCATGTGTGGATCCTGGTGTATGGCGCGCATCTGGTGGCAACCGCCCAATTGGGCATCGGCGAGCTGGTCACCTCGCTGCTGATCGCCACCACCCTGGTGTTTCGCATCGAGGGCATTGGCCGCGTCATGCAGACCTTTGCGGACGCGCGCTCCAGCGCCGAGCGCATCTGGCAACTGCTGGACGAACCGGCGGCCATCCGCAGTGGCCAGGCCAGGTTGCCCGACACCCCCCTGGGATTGAAACTGGAACACGTCAATGTCAGTGCGCCCGGCGGCGGGCTGGATATTCTCCACGATTGTTCGCTGACCTTGCAGCCGGGTGAAATCGTCGCGCTGGTCGGTGCCACCGGCACCGGCAAAAGCCTGCTGGCCAGCCTGTTGCCGCGCCTGAGCGATGCCGGTTGCGGGCGCGTGTCGCTGGGGTCGGACAGCGCCGGATGGCAGGACATTCGTCAGCTGGACCTGGACGAACTCAGACGCCGGGTGCACGTGGTGCCCCAGGAAAGCTTTCTGTTTTCCGACACCCTGGCAGCCAACTTGCGCCTGACCGCACCCAATGCCAGCGACGAACAATTGCGCCAGGGTTTACGCCTGGCGGCCGCCGAAGATGTGCTGGACCGCCTGCCTCACGGCTTGGCCACGCCCCTGGGGGATCGCGGCGTGACGCTGTCCGGCGGCCAGCGCCAGCGCCTGAGCCTGGCCCGCGCGCTGCTGGGCGAGCCGGACGTGCTGTGCCTGGACGACGCCACCAGCGCACTGGACGCCATCAGCGAGCGCCAGTTGCTGAACAACATTCGCCAGCTGCGCCGCGACCAGGGTCGGGCCACCACCTTGCTGGTGATCTCCAGCAAGCTCTCGACCATTCTCCTGGCGGACCGCGTGCTGATGCTCCAGGACGGCCGGATCGCCGCCAGCGGCACACATGCCGAACTGCTCAACACCAACCCGGACTACCGCGACCTGCTAGGGATCGATCATGGCTAACCCAATCGCCGGCAAAGCCCTGAGCGACATCGAAATCGAAGAAATGCTGGCCAGGAAGGCCCTCGACCGCAGCATGTTCAGCCGACTGCTGCCGCTGCTCAGGCCCATTCGCAAACACATTTTCGCCGTCATCGGCATTGAATTGCTGCTGGTGTTCACGGTGTTCATGCGCCCCTGGTTCGTTCGTCAATTGCTCGACCACGGGCTGATCCAACAGGACGATCACTGGTTGCTCGATGAACGTCTGGTGCTGTGGCTCGGCCTGGGGCTGGCGCTCAGTTGGCTCGGGCGCTTCATGCTGGCCGGGGTTTCGCAGTACGTGGCTGGCAGTGCGGCGATCCGGGTGCTCAACGACTTGCGGGTGCGCGTCTTTGCCCATGTACAAGGCTTGAGTGTCAGCTATTTCGACCGAACCAAGGCCGGGCGAATCATTTCCCGCGCCGACCGTGACGTCGACGCCCTCGAACCGCTGCTGATCCAGGGACCGCCAGAGCTGCTCGGTGCTCTGCTGCGCTGCGGGCTGGCGGCGGTGATGCTGTGGCGGATCGACCCGCGGTTCTTCCTTAGCCTCGCTGCCACCGTGCCGTTGCTGGTGCTGGCGACCTGGAGCTTCAAGCGCATCTCCCACCGCAACTGGGCGAAGGTCGCGGAGAACCGCAGCCGCTTCACCGCCCATCTGGTGGAGAGCGTCAGCGGTGCGCGCATGCTGCAGCAGTGCGCCCGGCAAACGCCAAACCTGCGACGCTATCGCGGCCTGCTGGATGACTTCAATCAGGCGCTGGTGCGCGGCAGCCTGCGATCCGGCTGGTTCGCACCGTTCACCGCCCTGCTCAGCTCGGCCGGCATGGCGGTGCTGTTGCTGGTGGGTGCCTACGGCCTGGCGCAGGCGGATGTCACCGTTGGCCAGATCGCGGAAAGCCTGTTTTATGTGTTCCTGTTTCTCGGGCCGTTGCAGGAGCTGTCGGACTTGTTCGAGCACTACGCCACCGGCTCGGCATCGGCACAGCGAATTTTCCTGTTGCTCGACACCCGGCCCGACATCAGTGACAGCAGCACAGTGCAAAACCTTGGGCGAGCGAAAGGCCAGGTGAGTTTTGAACGCGTCGGCTTTGCCTACGATCCTGGCGCTGCGACACCGGTGATCAATGAGCTCAACCTGCACATCCGCGCCGGCGAAGTGCTGGCGATCGTCGGGCCTTCGGGCCACGGCAAGAGCACCCTGGTGCAGTTGCTGACACGTTTCTACGAGGTGCAATCGGGTGCGGTGAAACTCGATGGCATCGACATACGCGACCTCGCCCAGCAGGAGCTGCGGCGCAATATCGGCGTGGTACTGCAGGATAACGTGCTGTTCAGCGGCAGCATCCTCGACAACCTGCGCCTGGCCTCGCCCCTTGCCGACGATGCCAGTCTGATTGCGGCCGCACGAGAGCTGGGCGCGGACGAGGTGCTGGAACGCTTGCCGCATCAGTACCAGACCGAAGTCGGGCCGCTGGGCGGGCACCTAAGTCATGGCCAGCGGCAACTGGTCTGTCTGGTGCGCGCTTACCTGGCGGACCCGGCGGTACTGGTGCTGGACGAGGCGACCTCGGCGGTCGATATCCACACCGAGCGCCGTATTCAGCGGGCGTTTCGACGACTTTGCGAAGGCCGCACCGCCATCATCATCGCTCATCGCCTGGCAACCATCCGCGACGCCGACCGCATCGCGGTGATTCGTCACGGCCGCCTGGTCGAACAAGGGCCGCATCATCAATTGATCGAGCAGGGCGGTGCTTATGCGGCGCTGTACCAGACGTACCTGCGCAGTGCCGAAGCCGGTTCATCCATTGACGAGATCGTCGCTACTGCATCGGCGTGATCGCGACCGCCATCGCCGGCAGGCCGGCCCCCACAGGTCAGCGTTGTGACCCCGATTCTGTGGGAGCCGGCCTGCCGGCGATGGCGATTGCCAGATCACCTGAAAACCACCTGCTGCACCCCGAGCAACCATTGCTGACGCACTGCTGCTACAGCAGCACCCCCGCCCTCCCTCCCTCTCCACTCCCCCGCCAAACGCCCGGCCCTGCTGGCCAAAACCCCGCTCGCCGGGCATGGCATGTCCGTTGCAACCACCCTGGCAAGACGTCCTCGCACCTGCGCGACGCAACGCGTATCTGAATCAGGAGCACCCCATGAGCACTGAATTTTTCTGGCGCCTGCCACTGGGCACCGATGGTCCGCAGTTGACCACCGACAAACACAATCGCGGCAACCCGGACTACCGCCCGGGTCACATTGCGCCAGGGCGCTTGCCAAATGGCGAACCCGATGACTTCACCTACATTGACTACATCGCCCAGGTCGCGAAAGCCGCAGAACTGGCCGGTTTTGAAGGCGCCCTGCTGCCCACCGGGCCAGAGCCGTGGATTGCCGCGGCGGCCCTGGCCCGGGAAACCCGGCGGATCAAGTTCCTGATCGCGTTCCAGGCCACCTGGACCCTGCCGGCCTACGCCGCACAACAGGCAGCGATACTGCAGAACCTCAGCCGTGGTCGCCTGGAGTGGAACATCATCACCGGTGGCAATCCGGCCAGTCAGCGGGCCAACGGCGACTTCCTCGAACACGACCTGCGCTACAAGCGCACCGGCGAATTTCTCGACATCATCCAGGGCCTTTGGCAAAACGAGCGTTTCTCCTACGAGGGCGATATCTACCAACTGGAGAACGGCGCCCTGCCCCACGGCCTGCACAACGAGCGCAAACCCGGCGTGTACTTCTCCGGATTCTCCGACGCCGCCCTGGATGTCGCCGCCAGGCACGCCGATGTCTACCTCAACTGGGCCGAGCCCATCGACAAGCTCAAGCCACACATCGAGCGGGTGCGCGAACTGGCGGATAAACAGGGTCGCAGCGTGCGATTCGGCCTGCGGGTCGACCTGTTCGCTCGGGAAACCGAAGAGTTGGCGTGGAAAGATCTGCGTCGCCAGTTCGACAAACTCGAAGGCAAGGGCAGCGTGGTCGCCAAGGGTTTTACCAGCGGCTCCGATTCCGTCGGCGGGGCACGGCAAACCGCCTACCACCAGAACATCGATCGCTTCGACGACCTGATCATCGGCCCGAACCTGTGGGCCGGTTTTGCCAAGGCCAAACCGGGACCGACCGTGGGATTGGTGGGCAGCCACCAGAACATCGCCGAACGCCTGGTGGAATATCGCGACGCCGGATTTTCGACCTTCATCCTGGCCGGCAATCCGCACCTGGAGGAAGCCTTGCGCATCGGCCAGGAAGTCCTGCCGCTGGTGCACCAACGCCCTGTCGCAACACCTGCGACCCACTTGAAGGCCAGCGCCTGAGCGCTGCGGGAGACTGATTGATGACGCACCCCCTCGACACCCTCTGGTACACCCGCTGCCCGGTCCCCACCGGGCTTGGCATCGCTGTGCAAAAAGGCTGGCTGCAGGAAACCGTCGGCACCCTGGGCACACAGGTCCAGTCGCTGCGCGAGTCCACCGACAAAGTGGTTCGCGAATCGCACTTCGATCACACCCTGCGCAATTCGGTACGCCACGGCGGCAACATCCCGGCCATCTGGGCCCGGGCCCAGGGTCGGGAAACCCGGGTCATCGGGCTGTCCTGGGCCGACGAAGTACAACTGATCCTGACCCGTGGCGACAGCGGCATCAACACCGTGAAAGACCTCAAGGGACGCCGCTTCGGCCTGCCGGACTGGGCGGGTGCGCAGATCGACTTCACCCGCGCCCAGGCCCTGCGCGGCCTGGAAAACGCCCTGAAACTGGAAGGCCTGCAGGTCGGTGATGTGCAGTTGGTGAACTTCCGTTATGAGGGCACCTTCAGCGATCCGCAGGTGCGCACCGTCAATGGCACGCCGATCAGTACGCAGCGGGTCGAGGGACGCAACCTTGAACTCGTCGGCCTGTTGCGCGGAGAGGTCGATGCCATTTTCCTCAAAGGTGCCAGTGCGGCGCGCCAGGCACATGAGTTCGGCCTGCACACGGTGATCGACACTGGCGCCCATCCCGACCCGCTGATTCGCAGCAACAACGGCACGCCTCGCACGCTGGCGGTGGACCTGCACCTGCTGGAAAACCACTTCGACGTCGCCAGCGGCATCCTCGATTCGGTGCTGCGCGCCGAGCATTGGGCGCACACCCATCCAGAGGAAACCCGTCGCTACCTGGCCCGCGAAACCAATAGCAGCGAGTACTGGGTCAGCGCCGCCTATGGCGACGACGCTCACCTGCGCCTACGTACCGAACTGGATGAGCAGGCGATCGAGGCCTTGCAGGATTTCACCCACTTCCTGCATCGCTGGCGCTTCATTGCGAACAGTTTTGATGTACGTGACTGGATCGATCACCGGCCGCTGCAAGGGTTGCTGGAAACAAACACCGCACTGGCAGGCTAACCCGCCAGATCTCATGGATTCGAACTGAAGGCCATTATGAGCAAACCACTCGATACGCTTTGGTATACCCACAGCCCGGTCCCCACCGGGCTTGGCATCGCGGTGCAGTCCGGTCGACTGGCGCAAGCCTTTCTGCCGTTCGGTACCAACATTCAGTCCTTGCGCGAGTCCAGTGAACGGGAAGTTCGCGAAGCCCATTACGACCATCACCTGAAAAACTCGGTGCGTCACGGCGGCAACATCCCCGCCATCTGGGCCTACGCCAGCGGCGTGCAGACCCGGGTGCTGGGACTGTCCTGGAGCGACGAGGTGCAGTTGATCCTGACCACCGCGGAAAGTGGTGTGAAGAGCATTCGCGACCTGAAGAACCGTCGTTTCGGCATACCGAAATGGGCCAACGTGCAGATCGACTTCACCCGCGCCCAAGCCCTGCGCGGGCTGGAAAACGCGCTCAAGCTCGAAGGCCTGGAGGTCTGCGATGTCGAACTGGTGGACTATCCCTATGGCGGTACTTATAGCGACGACCAGAAGCAGCATGTGTTCGGTTCGGAGGTCAGCCTCGGGGTTTCTCGCTTCAGCCGTCGCAACAACGAGCTGATCGGGCTGTTGCGCGGCGACATCGACGCGATCTTTCTCAAGGGCGCGCATGCCGTGCACCTGGCCAATGAGTTCGGACTGCAGGTGGTGGTCGATACCGGCTCCCACCCTGATCCACTGATCCGCTCGAACAATGGCACGCCCCGGACGCTGACCGTGGACACGCACCTGCTGCACGAGCATTTCGATGCCAGTGTGAAGATTGTCGATACCGTGCTGCGCACCGAACAATGGGCCTGGGCCAACCCGGATGAAACCCGGCGCTTTCTTGCACGGGAGTTGAACACCAGCGAGTACTGGGTCGCCGCCGCCTATGGCGAAGACGCCCATCGGCGTTTACGCACCACGCTCGATGGCCGCTCCATTGAAGCGCTGCAGGATTTCACCGATTTCCTGCATCGTTGGGACTTCATCCCACGCCGTTTCGATGTGCGGGACTGGATCGACTTCAGCGTGCTGGAAAATGTCATTGGCTCTACCTCTCGCTTGGCGGTTTGAGTTTTTCGTCACCAGCAATGCCGCCATCGTCGGAACGTCGCCCGCAGCAGGCCGGCTCCTGCAGTCATCACTGATCACACAAAAAGCTGTAGGAGCAAGCTTGCTCGCGATGGAGGTCAACGATGACGCGGGGAGCCTGGCACCCCGCGGTGCTCTCAGGTTTTTCGCGAGCAAGCTCGCTCCTACAGGGTCCGCATCCTTGAGGCCAATACATTGCTGGCCAGGCAACACTCCCACACTCACCGCTTGCTGCTCCAGCAACACCCGCCAAGCAACTTCTGCTGAATGTCTGGCAGACTTTTCACCCCCTACTGGATCCAACTAACAAAACCCTGGAAAACCTCAACAAACACAACTATTACAAATATTAATATCCTTTAAATACAGCAACTTAATAAAACTAACCGATCCACAAAACCTCTTGGCACGATCTCTGCTCTACCCCCACTAGTGAAACTTTATCGGGGGGAGACTTAAATGCATAAACTTAATCCAATCGCCAAGAGTATCTGGCTAACCTTGTTGCTGGCCGGGGGCGGTGTCAGCGAGGGATTGCTGGCAGCCGAAACCACGGAAGCCGACAGCAGCAATACCACTACCGAACCTTCACTCAAGACCGTGACCGTCACCGCTCAACACAGGGAAGAAACCCTGCAAGAGATTCCGGTGGCGGTCTCGGCGGTACAGGGCACCAGCCTTGTCGCCGACGGCGTGCGCAACATGGGCGACATCACGACGTTCGTGCCCAACGCTTCCGCAAAAAACCCGGACGGCGATGGCCGGCCACGTTGGTACATCCGTGGCCTCGGCACCGGGGATACCGGCCCTGCGACCGTCTTCCCGGTAGGGATCTATGCCGACGACGTGTACCTGAACGCACCGATTGCCGGCGGCGGGCCGTTGTTCGACCTGGAGCGCATCGAAATCCTGCGTGGCCCGCAAGGCACCCTGTACGGCAAGAACACCACCGCGGGCGCCGTCAACGTCATTTCCAAAAAGCCGACGTTCGACACCGATGGCTTCGGCACGATCGGGTTTGGCACCAAGAACGAACGCATCGTCAGCGCAGCCCTGGGCGGTGCGCTGGTGGATGAGAAACTCGCGGCGCGGGTCTCGCTGTATTCCGAGGAGCGTGACGGTTTCCAGGAGAACCTCGTCGACGACAACACCTACGGCGACGTCAACAAGAAAGCCGTACGCCTGCAGTTCCTCGCCCAGGTGAACGACGACCTGGAAGCGCTGTGGAAAATCCACAGTCGCGAATACAAAGGAGACGGCAGCAACGGCTCGCTGGCCGTAGGGCGCTATTACAACGTTGGCTATGAAAGACCCAGCGGACGCGATATCGCCATCAATGTGAATGAAGACTCCAAGCTCAACCACGATGGCACATCGCTGACCTTGAACTGGCACCTGGGTGACTACACCCTGACCTCCATCAGTGCCTATGATTACATCCGCGGTCAGTCCACCAGCGATGCCGACTACACGCCTTACGAAGTCAACGGCGCGGCGATTGCCGATAACCGATATGCGCAATATTCCCAGGAGCTGCGCCTGGCCTCGCCACAGCAGGAAACCCTGCGCTGGCTGGTGGGGGCGCATTACTTCCACGAAGACCTCGACAGCTCAGGCCAGCGCATCATCACGCCCGGGCCGACGCCCAACGGCACCGGCTCGAACCAGATCGGCGCGACCGACTTTCGTGACCTCGACTTCGACCACACCACCGATAGCTACGCGCTGTTCGGCAACCTGACATACGACTTCACCGATGACTTCACCGTGACCGGCGGTCTGCGTTATACCCAGGAAAAGAAAGACATCGACCTCGACCTGACCCAATTGACCCGCACCAGCGCCAACGGCCCATTGGTGCCTTTGCCAGGTGTCGGCACCAATGGCAATCGCCAGGAAGCCAACACCTGGGAAGCCTGGACCTACGACCTGACGCCGGAATACCGGATCAACGACAACCTGCGGGTGTTCTTTCGCTATGCCCACGGCTTCCGTTCCGGCGGTTTCAACACCGGGCTGTCGACCAGCCTTGCGCAGCTGACCACGGTGGACCCGGAACAACTGGACGCCTACGAAATCGGCCTCAAGTCCGAATGGTTCGACCATCGCCTGACGGCCAACGCCAACATCTTTTATTACGACTACTCGGACATTCAGGTGAACCTGCTGACGGTCAACAACGGCGTACTCACCACGGCGCTGACCAACGGCGCCAAGGGTACGGTCAAGGGTGCCGAACTTGAGCTCGAGGCCCAGCCGACCGATTACCTGCACCTGCGTGCGGCGGTGTCGTTCCTGGACACCGAATACACCGACTTCAAGAACACCAACCCCAACACCGGCGTGGTCACCGGTGACTACAGCGGCAACAGCTTCGTGCGCTCGCCGCGCAACGTGGTGTCGCTCGGTGCCGACTACACCTTCCCGCTGGAGATCGGCGGCAAACTGGTGGCCGGTGGTGATGTGAGTTTCCGCGACAAGGAATACTTCCTCGCCGACCGCCAGAGCAGCGCCGACAAGACGCTCAGCCAGCCGCACTACACGTTGGCCAACACCCGCCTGACCTGGTTCAGCCCGGACGATAAAATCAGCGTCACCGGTTTCGTCAACAACGTCACCGACCGTCGCTACCAGGTTCACGGCCGTCCGAATGGCACGCTGGGCCAATACGTCATCACCTACGGCGATCCGCGCACCGTCGGCCTGAGCGTGACCAGCCGCTTCTGACCTTCGCCTGAAAGGAATTTATCCATGTTCCATCACACCCCGTTGGCCGGCGCTATCGCGCTGGTCATTGGCAGCCTTGCCGTGCCTGTGGCGGTTGCCGAAACCCGCCCCGTCGCCGGCAGCGACCACCTGGACACTGTCGTCGTGCTCGGCACCCGTCGCAGCGACGTCACTGCGCTGGAAAGCGCCGCGCCTATCGATGTCCTGTCGGGCGAACAACTGCAGCAGACCGGCGCCAGCGACCTGTCCGGCGCCCTCACGGCCCTGTCCCCTTCGTTCACGTACCCGCAATCACCCCAGGGCGCCTTTGCCGGTTCCATCGCCCAGGGCGCATCGTTGCGCGGCCTGGCGTCTGACCAGGTGTTGGTGCTGGTCAACGGCAAGCGCCGCCACACCAGCGCCAACGTCACCCGCCAGAGCCTGGTCAATGGACGCGGCGCAGCGGCGGTTGACTTGAGCCTGATCCCGTTGAGTTCGATCCAGCGCGTAGAGATCCTGCGCGATGGCGCGGCGGCCCAATATGGCTCGGATGCCATCGCCGGGGTGATCAACATCGTGCTCAAGGAAAAGGACGAGGGTGCAAACCTCGGCTACCGCTTCGGCGGTTACGACAAGGGCGACGGCATCCAGCGCAAGCTTAGCGGCTGGAAAGGTTTCGCCCTGCCCAACGACGGCTTCCTCACCCTGGGTTTCGACGCCGGCAGCCAGGACCCGGCCAGCGACACCAATCCGGACAACCGGATTTTTTACCCGGGTTCCACCAGCATCAACACGCCTCGCGAGCAGAACAACCGTTACCGGACCTGGCGTTGGGGCTCGGGCAATGTGTCGGACCAATACAACTTCGCCGCCAACAGTGAAATCGGCATTGGCGAGGGTTTGACGGCCTATGGCTTTGCCACCTACTCCCACAAGAAAACCGACGCCGAGGGATTCTTCGACCCACCGACGACGCTGCGCAACAACTACGGCAGCACCGCGTTGCAACGCTTTCCAGACGGCCGCCTGCCGATCACCCGCTATTCGCTGGAAGACTACGCCTTGACCGGCGGCCTGCGCTACGAAGACGATTTGCTGGGCAATTTCGATTTCGCCGTCAACCATGGCGACAACACCCTGAAGTCCGACGACCGCAACGCGATCAACCCCAGCTGGGGCGTCACCAGTCCACAAAGAATCCATACCGGCGAGCGTGAGGCCGATCAGACCAACGTGACCCTCGACTGGGTGCGGGATGTCCCGACCGACCGGTTGTTCAAGCCGCTCACATTGTCTGCCGGCCTGGCCTGGCGCCAGGAGAACTACGAACTGAGCGCAGGCGAGGCCGCGGGTTGGCAAAATGGCCCGCTGTTCAATACCGTCGACCCGGTTACGGGGCGGCGCATTCCGGGTTACTACTCAGGCATTACGCAAGTCGATGCAGCCTCGCTGGATCGCAACGTACTGGGTGCCTACATCGACGTCGAAGGCCAGGTCACGGAAAAATTCCAGGCGGGCGTCGCGGTGCGCAGCGAGCACTATTCGGACTTCGGCGATACCACCAACGGCAAACTGTCCCTGCGTTACGACTTCACCCCGCAGATTGCCGCCCGCGCCACCGCCAGTACCGGCTATCGCGCACCGTCCCTGGTGCAGAGTGGTTTGTCGTCGTTCAGCGTGCAGGTGGTGGAGCAGCCACCCGGCAGTGGCAACTATGTCGAGGTGCAGCAACGCACACTGCGTGCCGACAGCCCGGAAGCGGCGTTGCTGGGTGGCAAGTCGCTGAAACCGGAAGAGTCCACCAGCTATTCGCTGGGCCTGGTGTGGCGCCCACTGCCCAATGCATCGGTGACGCTGGACGCCTACCGCATCGATATCGACAACCGCATCACCCTCTCCGACCAGCTGCCGGCATCGGTTGTCTCGCCGATCTTCGCCGGAACGCCGTACGCGAACATCCAGAGTGCGGCCTTCTACACCAACGTCGCGGACACCCGCACCGACGGTGTCGAACTGTCCGGCAACTATCAGCTGGACCTGCAGCAATGGGGACAGCTGAACCTGAACGCAGGCGTAAGCCAGAACAACACAAAAATCACTGCCCTGAGGGATGTCGGCAACATCAAGGGTTCACAGATCGTAGGCCGCACCACCCAGGGCCTGATCGAAGATGGCACCCCCGAAACCAAGCTGATCCTCAGTGCCAACTGGCTGTATGACGGTTGGGGCATCACCCTGTCCCAGCGCCGCTATGGTGAATGGAAGAGCCTCAACACGACCAACCCGACCCTGGACCAGACCTATAGCCCGCAGTGGGTGACCGACCTGGACTTGTCCTACACCTTCAACAGGACCCTGAAGGTTTCGCTGGGGGCGATCAACCTGTTCGATACCCACCCGGACGAGGCTGACGGCGTGCAGTTGTACGGTGTACCGAAATACTCGATCACCAGCCCCGAAGGTGCCCAGGGCGCGTTCTACTACACCAGCGTCAGCTACGACTTCTGACGGGACTGCTGGTGGGGTGTTGCCCTGGCAGCAGTGGGTGCTGATCAGGCATCAATCTGCGCTGTTCATTCCGACGCCATCGCCGGCAGGCCAGCTCCCACAGGGTGGTGCATAACCTGTGGGAGCCGGCCTGCCGGCGATGGCGTCATCACGTCCAGGCAGGAACCATTGCAGCTGGCACAGCTCTTGCGATACCCCTTGGGTACTTCGCCGAAATAAGACCTGCCATGCGTACCCAACGTCTGCTCTCCTCCCTGACCTGGCTCATCTCCCCCGTTGCCCTGCTGTTGCTGTGGGCAGTGGTGGCCGAGGCCGGGATTTTTCCGCGCAACCTGCTGGTTCCACCCGCGCAGGTCTGGCACACATTCGAGGAACTGCTGGTCAGCGGTGAGCTGCTCGAACACCTGCTCAACAGCCTGTCGCGACTGGGGGCGGGATTTGCCATCGGCTCGCTGCTGGGCCTGGCTTTCGGCGTGCTCATGGCCTTGTCGAAGAACGTCGAGGTCTACTGCTCGCCGCTGTTCCACACCCTGCGCCAGATTCCCAGCATCGCGTTGATCCCGATGTTCGTGCTGCTGTTCGGCATCGATGAAACCTTCAAGATCATCATTGTCGCCAAGACCGCATTCTTCCCGGTAGCCCTGGCCGCCAGCGAAGGGGTCAAGGCCATCCCGCGCAGCTACTTCGAGGTCGCCGACGTCTATCGCCTGCGCTGGCCGACACTGGTCCGCGAAATCGCCCTGCCCGCCGCCGCGCCACCGATCATCACCGGCTTTCGCATCAGCCTGACCCGCGCCTGGGTGGTGCTGGTGGCCACCGAGTTGCTGGCCGCCGACAGCGGCCTGGGGCAGATGATCGAAATGAGCCGGCAGATGTTGCGTATCGATGTGGTGATGGTCGGCATCGTGGTCACCGGCCTCATCGGTTTCACCCTGGATTTCACCTTTCGCCAACTGGAACAGCGGCTGTTCCGCTGGCAGACCCGCTAGGAGTCGTCGATGTCTAGAATTCTCGCCAGATCCCGTGGCCTGCTGTTACCGCTGTTGTTGATCGCCGGCTGGGAATGGCTGTCGCGCCAGGACGCCGCCGGGGCCTACGCCTTCGTGCCGCTGTCGGCCATAGGCTCGGCCTTGATCGAACTGCTGGCCAACGGCGAACTGCTGGTCAATCTCTGGGCCAGCCTGGCCCGCACCAGCACCGGCCTGGCCCTGGGCATTTTCTTCGGCGTGCTGCTGGGGGTGCTGATGGCGCTTTCAACGCTGGCCAACCGGTTGATCGGACCACTGTTCCACTCCATTCGCCAGGTGCCGATGCTCGGCTGGATTCCGCTGATCGCCATGTGGTTCGGCAACGGCGAATTTTCCAAGGTGCTGATCGTCAGCCTCGCTGCGTTCTACCCGATGGTGCTCAACACGTATCAGGGCTTCAGCCATGTCGAGCAGCGCTACCGCGAAGTCGGCCAGGTGCTGGTCCTGGGTCGCTGGCAACGCTTGCGCCATGTGCTGCTGCCCGCGGCGCTGCCGAGCATCGCCACCGGCGTGTTGCACGCACTCGCGTTTGCCTGGGTCACCGCCGTCGGCAGCGAGCTGTTCCTGTCTTCAGGCGCCGGCCTGGGCAACCTGATGATGAACGCCGAAGCCGGCTCGCGCATGGAGGTCATCGTCCTCAGCGTGCTGTGCATCGGCCTCTGCGGCTACCTGATGACCCTGCTGTTCACCCTCCTGAGCCGCCACTTGCTGCGCTGGCGCAACATTCGTTGAAAGGCCACTCCATGAACGCAATTGCACAACATGCCTTGCTACACAGCACTCCCTTGCAGTCCGGCGCACTGCAGATCCGCGGCCTGAGCAAGGCTTACCGGATCGAAGGCCAACCACTGCCGGTACTGCAGAAGATCGACCTCGACGTTCGTCCCGGAGAATTCGTCAGCATCGTCGGTGCCAGCGGATGCGGAAAGTCCACGCTGCTGCGGCTGATCGTCGGGCTCGAGGCCGATTACGAAGGTGACATTGTGCTGGACGGCAAGCGGGTCGTTGCCACCAGCCTGGAGCGCGGGATCGTATTCCAGGACCACCGGCTGTTTCCGTGGATGACCCTGAGCCAGAACATTGCCCTGGCGCTGAAGAACCACCCGCTGTCCCGGGCGGAAAAGGACCGGCTGGTGGCCGAGCACATCAGCCTGGTCAACCTTGATGGCTTTGCCAGCGCCTACCCGCACCAGCTGTCCGGCGGCATGGCGCAACGGGCCGCCATCGCCCGGGCGCTGATCAACAAGCCGAAAGTGCTGTTGCTCGACGAGCCCCTGGGCGCCCTCGATGCGTTGACGCGGGTCCGCCTGCAACACGAGTTGCAACGCATCTGGGTGCAGCAACGTTGCACGGTGATCATGGTCACCCACGACATCGAGGAAGCGTTGTACCTGGGTGACCGGGTGATCGTCATGGACGCTCATCCCGGGCGGATCAAACACGAAATCAAGGTGGACCTGCCTCATCCGCGTGATCGCGCTTCGACGGTACTCCAGGGCTACAAAGAGCAGTTGCTGGAAGAACTGGTGGGCCATTGACCGCCAATGGCCGATCCGACGCGGCATGGAACAATTGAAGGTTCACAGGAGTAAAGAATGGGCAATGGCCAGAAACTGACGGCCGCCGACGTCGATGACTTCGCCCACGACTTCTACAGCCTGGCGCAAAAACATGCGTTGCGCGTGCACCTGCACCCGCTGCCGGGCAAGTCCGGCGCCAGCGTCGCCGGGCAGAAAGTCAAGGAGGCGTTCTGAGGAGCTGCCGCAGGCTGCTCCTACAAATGCAATTCAGCAATGCGCTCCGGCATGTTCCAGGCGATGGAACAAGCGGTTGAAGTACACCAGGCTATCGCGCGGCTCCCGCACGCCGACATTATCCAGCTCCACGAACATCACCGAGTGCGAACCCACTTCCTTGCACTCGCTGATCCGCCCCTGCAGTTGCACCAGGGCATCGCGCAGCACCGGCACTTCGGCGGCGCCGTCGTCCCACAGGTCCCAGGCAAAACGTTCAGCCATGGGCACCTGGGTCATGCCGGCGAAGTGACGGGCCAGCTCTTCCTGTTCGCCACACAGCACGTTGACGCACAGGCGACCGTTGGTGCGGAACACGTCGTGGGTGGCGCTGTTGCGGTTGACGCACACCAGCACCGTGGGCGGCGAGTCGGTGACCGAGCACACGGCGCTGGCGGTTATGCCGCAGCGGCCGCCCGGGCCATTGGTGGTGATGATGTTCACCGCAGCAGGCAGCTGCGCCATGGCGTTGCGAAAGTCGATTTGCTGCTGGCTCAGGTCGGCCATGTCGATGCCCCTTCCTTCAGGAGGACCGCTTTGAAGCGGCCCGTAGGTGATGGAACAAGACTAAGGCTGCGCGCGCGCTGCAACCATTCTGACGATCCCCATGGCGAGGTTGGGTTTCCGCTAGTCGACTAGGTGGTTTCTTTATCGCAAGGGCCGCCGACAGTGGGTATTCTGCTTACAGGCTGGAAAACACACAGCCGATGCGTGCCGCGCGTTCGCGTGCGAAAACAATAATTAGAATTTTCGTGGCAGCCCTGATGCAAACCCGCAAACCGATTGTTTACATCGTTGACGATGACAAGGACCTGCGCACCTCTCTGGCCTGGCTGCTGGAGTCGGTCAGCGTGCAGGCGCAGTGCTTCGCCGGCGCCGATGAGTTCCTCAGCCAGTACGACCCCCAGCAGCCCGCTTGCCTGGTGCTGGATGTGCGCATGCCGGAAACCAGCGGTTTCCAGTTGCAGGAGATCCTCAACCAGCGCGGCAGCACCTTGCCGACCATTTTCGTCTCGGCCCATGGCGACATTCCGATGTCGGTCACGGCGATGAAGAACGGCGCCCTGGACTTCGTCGAGAAGCCCTACAACCCGCAGCAGATGATCGACCGCATCCAGGCGGCGCTAAAGACCGCCGTGCACGCCCAGGCCGACCAGCAACAGCGGCAGAACCTGCAGGGCAAGCTGGCGCTGCTGACCAGCCGCGAGCGGGAAGTGTTGATGCTGGTGATCGATGGCAAGGCCAGCAAGGTGATCGCCCGGGAGCTGAACATCAGCGTGAAGACCGTTGACGTGCACCGCACCAAGATCAAGGAGAAGATGGGCGTGAGCAGCATTGCCATGCTGGTGCGCGAAGTGCTGCATTTGCCGGTGGATGAGCCGGCGCGGCACTGAGGGATCTGCGGCGGTCATCACACCGCCATCGCCAGCAGGCTGGCTCCCACAGGTCAGGTCCACTGTGGGAGCCAGCCTGCTGGCGATGAACGATAACGCGGTGTCAGTGCTGGCTGTAGCGCTTGCGATAGGCTCCCGGGGACACGCCAAAGCGCGATTTGAAGGCCGACGAGAAGTAGCTCGAATCCGAGAACCCCCAGGCATAACACAGCGCCGACAGCTTCTGCTCGACATCGCTGCGGCGCAGGTTTTCCGCGCAGAAGTCCAGGCGTCGGTGCTTGATGTATTGCGCCACCACCAGGCCGCGCTTGGAGAACATCCGGTACAGGCCGCGCACGGAAATGCCCACTTCACGGGCGATCAGTTCCGGGCACAGTTCTTCGTCGCTCAGGTGCGCGTCGATGAAGGCGATGATCTTGCGGAACTGCCGCTCATGGGAATCGGCAGCGCTTTCACGGGCGCTGATCCCCGGCAGCAACAGGCTGGCCAGGGCGTCGAGCACCGCTTCGCTTTCCTGCATGTCCAGGCCTTCCTGCTGGCGAGTCTCCAGCACCAGCTTGTTGGCCATCGCCGCCAGGGGGCTGTTGGCGCCGATGCGCGTGGCGCAGTTGACCGCGTTGAAGTACGAACCACGCTCCACCACCTGACGCGGCAGAATCAGCGACAGCTGTCGGCAATCGTCGTTGTAGATCATGTCGCTCGGGCGGCTGGCGTCGATCAGGGCGATGTCGCCACAGCCCAGTTGCGCGCGGTTGTCGCCCTGCTCCAGGTGCGAACTGCCGCGCAGCTGGAACACCGCGTAGTAATGGCCGTCGCTGCTGGTGCTGACGTCCTTGCTGGTGCGATACAGATGCACGTGCGCCATGTCGACCACACTGAGGCTGATCGCGCCGCTGCGAAATTCCGTCAATTGGCCATAGAAGTCGGTGTCCAGCGCCCGGGCGTCGAAACGCCCGCAGGCCTGGTTCACCTGGCTCAACCAACTTTCGAACGCCTCATTGCGCACCGTCGATGCTGTAGTCATGTCCGCAAAGCCTCAGGTTTTTTGTTGTTATTTCTCGACGTATTCCAGCGTCCTTTACCTCAAATGTCCAATACCAGACGAGCGGAAAGTGCCCGGGAAACGCAGGCGCATATCTGCTTGTTGGAGGCCTTTTCCTTGTTCGAAAGGCAGTTGTCGCGGTGCTCCGGCACGCCGTCCAGCACCTCGACGATGCAGGTGCCGCAGATGCCTTCGCGGCATTCGGTGTCGATGTCGCAACCGTGGGCCTGCAGCACGTCGACCAGGCTGCTGTCGGCCGGCACGTGCAGCACCACGCCGGAACTGGCCAGCTCCACTTCGAAACCACCGGCCGGGGCGCTGTTGGCGGCAGGGTCGGCGGCGAAGTGTTCCAGGTGAATGGCGTCGTCGGAACGGGTGCGCGCGGCCACTTCCACCACTTTGTTCATGAACGGTGCCGGGCCGCAGGTGTAGACGTGGGCCGCAGGATTGGCGCGTTCAAGGCAGGCGCTCAATGCGCCGTCCAGATCCGCCGGTTCCACGCCGTAGTGGAATTCCACATGATCGGCAAAATTCGTCGCCAACAGCTGGGTAAACGCCGCGTATTGCGCCGAACGGGCGAAGTAATGCAGGCGGTACGGCTGGCCGCTCTGCGCCAGTCGATAAGCCATGCTCAGCAGTGGCGTCACGCCGATACCGGCGGCGAACAACAGGTGTTCGCGGGCACTGTCATCGAGACGGAACAGGTTGCGTGGCGCGCCCATTTCGAGCTCCATGCCCTCTTCCACCTGCTCGTGCAGCGCGAGGGAGCCACCGCGCGACTGCGCTTCTTTTTTTACCGCCACCAGATAGGCGCGGCGATCCTCTGGCGGGCTGCACAGCGAGTACTGGCGGGTCACGCCGGTCGGCCCGGTGAGGTCGACGTGGGCACCCGGTTCATAGGTGTCGAGCGGCTGGCCGTCACTGCGCACGAGGCGAAAGGAACGGATATCCAGCGCTTCGTCGACGATCCTTTCGATCTTCACCTTCATCATTGCATCACCTGACTATTTATTTTCTTGTTAAACACAGCCCCCCTGTAGGAGCTGGCTTGCCAGCGATGGCGGCCTTCAGTCTTGCATCGCCTATGTTGACGCCTTCGCCGGCAAGCCGGCTCCTACAAGGGTTATTTTCCGGGTTGGACATCAGCGCATGAACAGGCCGCCGTTGACGTCCAGGCACGCGCCGGTTACGGACGTTGCGTTGTCGGCGATCAGCAACAGCACGCTGTCGGCGATGAACGCCGGGTCGCCGAGGGTGCCGGCCGGGATCATTTTCAGGATCTGTTCCAGACGCTCCGGGGCCACGGTTTCGCGCACCACCGGCAGGTCCAGGGGACCTGGCGAGATGCTGTTGACAGTCACCCCTTGCGACGCCAGTTCACGGGCGAAGACTTTGGTCAGCGTCGCCACGCCGCCCTTGGCCGCCGCGTAATGGGCGCCGGTGGCGGTGCCACCGTTCTGCCCGGCCAGGGAGGCGATGTTGACGATGCGGCCAAAACCACGCTCGGCGAAGTGGGCGCCGAACACCTGGCAGGCGACAAAGGTGCCGCGAAGGTTGATCGCCATCGACTCGTCGAACTCTTCGGGCGTGATGTCCATCAGCGCCGCGACTTTCGACACGCCGGCGTTGTTCACCAGAATGTCAGTGCCGCCCCAGTGCGCAGCGAGCAGGTCGCGGGCGCGCTGGAAGTCGGCCTTGCTGCGTACATCCAGCTCGATGGCGACGGCCGTGGCGCCGCTGCCGTCCAGCTCGGCGGCCAACGCCTGCACGCCATCGAGGCGCAGATCCGCCAGGCCAACGTGATAACCGGCGGCGTGCAGACGGCGGGCGATGCACTCGCCCAGTCCGCGCGAGGCACCCGTTACGAGGGCTACTCGACTCATGATGTTGCCCTCACAGAAGGAAGCCGAGCGCGCTCAGGCTGTCGGTAGAGTTGATCAGCCGAACCACTTTGCGCTCCAGGGTCGGCACGCCATCGGTGAAGCGGATGCGGTGGTTCAGGTCGGCCACGAACGGCGTGTGCACCCCGCGCTTGTAGGCGTACAGCAACTGCGCCGAATTGACTTCGACGATGTCGCCAGCCGCTTCCACCAGGCGGAAGCGCGAGACGGTGCGGATGGTTTTCGCCGCGTCCACCGCCGACGGCGAGTAGCCGGCGGTCAGGCGCTCGATGCGCAGGTCACGCATGCGTGCGTCGTCGTAGGCGTAGTTCAGCGTCGCTTCGAAATCCTCGGTGTCCGGGTCGATCGGCACGATGTACTTGCCGCTCTCGCTCCACAGGGTCGCCCACTCGGCGTAATTCTTGTGGTCGAGCAGTTCGGCTTCGCGCCAGATGAATTCGATGGTCTGAGCCAAGGGACCGGTAAAACCGTTCATGTCGTGATTGCTCATTGGCTCATCATCCTTTTCCACATGTCGTAGGCACCGCGCATGCCGCCCTCGTCGGTGGCGTGGCTGACCTTGTCGCCGTTTTCAGCGGTGATTTCGCGGTTCAGGCCGCGGTTGACCAGGATTGGCGCGTCGACGCCGGCGTACGAGCCGCGCTGTACGCGGTCCCAGGCTTCAGCATCGTCGGGGCTGCCGAAACCGAACGGGCCCTGGAAGTGTTCGTGAATGCGCATGCGTTCGCGGTTGGCGATTTCCGGGCCGCCGTCCATGCCGAGGGCGACGTGACGGATCTCGGTTTCGGTGACCGACACCGGACGCAAGATGCGGAAGAACGACATCGACATGGCGATGTTGGGGAACAGGTTCAGGTTGAAACCGGCGCCGTGCAGCGAGCGTACGATGCGGCGTACTTGATCCGCCGGCATGGTTTTCGACAGTTCTTCAGTGACGTGGGCGAAGCGTTCCTGCAACTGCTCGGTGCCGTCATCGTGATCCAGATCGACGTGCTCCGGCACCATCACCATCACGCTGTGGCCGTTGCCCAGCGAATGGGTCACGGCTTGTTCATCGGTCATGAACGAGAGCATTTCCGAGGTTTCTTCATCCACCGACGACATGAACGACTTGTGCACGATCGGGAAGTGGTAACCGTCGGTGGTGTTTTCCAGCTGGATCTTCCAGTTGCCCTTGAAGCTGAACTTGTGTTCGCCCTGGGTCTTGATCGGGTAGCCGGCGCCCTGTTTCATGAACAGGTCCATCCAGTGTCTGGCGCCGCCGAGGAAGTCTTCCAGCGGCTCGATCTCGTCGTTGTAGCTGGCGAAGACCATGCCGGCGTAGCTTTCCACGCGCAGGCTGGTCAGCGGCAGTTCGGATTTCTCCAGGATGCCTTCATAACCGTCCGGATACGGCAACGCGCGCAGCTTGCCGTCCAGGCCATAGGACCAGCTGTGGTACGGGCAGGTGAAACCGGTGGCGTTGCCCTTGTGCTTCTCGCACACGGTGGCGCCACGGTGGCGGCAACGGTTTTCCAGCACGTTGATGTTGTTCTTCTTGTCGCGAACGACGATCACCGGGCGACGGCCGATGGTGGCGGTCTTGAAGTCGCCGCTGTTGCGCACTTCGCTTTCGTGGGCAACCCACACCCAGGTGCGGTAGAAAATCTTCTCGAGCTCGGCTTCGAACAGCGCCGGGTCGTTGTACAGCGAGACGTCGACGCGGTCATGCTGGACCAGGTCTTCGGGGCTTTTCGACGTTGCGATCAGCCGGTATTCATGAGTGCTCATGCGGTTCTCCTCATGGCTTCTTTTTATGATTGATTAGTTGAGGCTTGCAGCTGCGCACCGAAGGCGCAGACCAGTTCGTCCTGACCTTTGCGACCGACGATCTGCAGGCCGACTTTGAGCCCGCCGCAATCGAGTTCCACCGGCACGCTCAGCGCTGGGTGGCCGCTGAGGTTGAAGGGGCGCACCAGCGGCGTCATGCCGGCGACGGCCTTGCTGGCGCTACGCGCTTCACTCAGCGTGGGTGGCAGGCTTGGCATCGTCGGCAGCAGCAATACGGCAAAGTCTTCCAGCGCCGCGTCCACTTGCTGGGTGAACGCTGTGCGCACGGCTTCGGCCTGGGCCAGCTCGTCACGCGTAGTGCGGCTGGCCACCAGCAAGCGTGTTTCTACATCGGAGCCAATCAGGCCCTTGCCGGTCAGGTGGCCGAACGCTGCCCAGTTTTCGAAATTGATCACGGTCAGGCCGGCGGCGAAGGCAGCTTCGAATTCGCTCAATTGCAGGTGGCTGCGACGCCAGCCCGCGCGGTCGGCGGCAGCACCGAGGCTGGCTTGCAGATGCGCGTCGCAGGCCACGTCGAGGAAGCCGACCCTGGCACCGTCACCGGGCAAACCTTGCACGGCGAAACCCGGACAAATCACCTGCATGGCGGCGATCAGATCGTCCATGGTTTTGGCGAACGGCCCGACGCAATCGAGGCTGGATTCCAGCGGATGTGCGCCAACACGACTGACCCGACCGTAAGTCGGCTTGAGCCCGGCGATGCCGCAGCAGGCCGCCGGCACCCGCACCGAACCACCGGTGTCGGTGCCGATGGCGATATCCGCCAACCCGGCCGCGACCGCCGAAGCGGAACCGCTGGACGAGCCGCCAGGAACACGATCCGGCGCTTGCGGATTGATCGGCGTGCCCGTCCAGTCGTTGATGCCGGTGACGCCAAAGGCCAGTTCGTGCAGGTTGGTCTTGCCGACGATCTGCCAGCCGGCGTTGAGGATCGCGTCCACCACTTCGGCGTTTTTAGTTGCTGCGGGTGCATCGGCAAAGGCACGGCTGCCCGAGCGGGTCGGATGGCCGGCGATGTCGATGGAGTCCTTGATGGCCACGCGCTTGCCGCTGCCACCGAGGAGGAATTCGCTGATGAACGTACTCATGCATTCAGCTCCGTGTTGAACAGCCGTTGCGTACGGAAATGCGCGATCAGCCAGGTGCCGTCGACACAGCGGAAATCGATGTTCAGACGGGTGCCGAACAGCTCGTTGCGGCCATCGGCATAGGTGGAAATCTGCTGCATGATCCACTGCCCTTGCGCCGCGCTGCCGTCGACCACGATCGATTCGCTGGTGAGGTAATGCAGGTTCAACCGGAAGTGGTCCGAAGGCGGCAGGTAACCACCGACAAAGGCGGCCACTGCTTCACGTCCGCGATGTTGGCCAAACGTCTGCGCGGTGGTGCTGCCAATGCCTTCCCAGATCGCATCGATACAGAACAGCTCAGCCAATTCGCTGACATGGGCAAGTGCCCGCGGCACATCGCACAGGTCCATGTAGCGCGCCATCAAGCGGCGCACTGCGCTTTCCCCTTCGAGTGTCTGAAGACGCTGCAGCAAGGCCTCGTTCATGGCTTACACCCTGGCCGCATCAGGGATGGTCAGCGGACGACCGATGCGCGCTTCGATCTTCGCGTAGCGCCACAGGCTGTATTGGCCGACCGGCGTGGTGCGGAACAGGTTGCAGGCGTCGATCACCGACTGGTGGCAGTCGACGTCGGCCATGATGTACACGGTCCAGGGCGAGGTGGTCGACGGGCCGACCATCAGGCGGTCATCATCCATGGCGCCGAGCACGGTGATGCCGGGCATCGCGCCGAGGTCACCCATCATCTGGCTGAAGCCTTTCCACACGCTCAGGCCTTCGCCGGTGGGCAGGTCGAAAAAGTTCTGGGTGATGCCGATGCAGAAGACGACGCGCAACGGTTCTTGAGTGGTCTGTGTCATGAGTGTCGATCCTTTTGAAATAGAGAATTCAGATGTAGCCCGGGAACGGCGGTACGCCGAGGAACACCGAGCCGGCGCCGTCGTACAGCCCTTCGCTGAGGAAGGCGTGCTGGGTCACCACCATCGAGTCGCGCAGGTAACGCTGCAGCGGATGGCGCAGGTAAATGGCGGTGGTACCGGCCAGGCTGTAGGCGCTCTGCACCACGGCGGCACCGGCCTGCGACACGTGGATGGCGGACAGGCGCAACAAGCTGGTCTGCTCCGGCGTGACCGGGTTGCCCGCGAGGATCGAGTTCCATACCTGTTCGGTGGCGTTGTAGAAGAAACCGCGCGCAGCACTGAGCTTGGCTTCAGCCTTGGCGATTTCGATGCGCACGTAAGCGCGGTCGGATAATTTCGGCGCACCGGTGATACCCGAACCGCCGGCCATGCGGCTGATTTCATCCAGTGCAGCACGGGCCAGGCCCAGGTTGACCACTGCCAGCACTTGCGCGGCGTAGGCAATCGACGGGTACCGGAACAACGGCTCATCGATGGTTGCAGCCCCGCCCCGGATAAAGGTCCAGCGCTCGTCGACGCGCTTGTCGGTGACGCGCAGGTCGTGGCTGCCGGTGCCTTTGAGGCCAACCACGTCCCAGTTCTCGACGATCTCTACCTGGTCCGGACGCAATACCGCTGTGCGCGGCTTGCCGCCTGCGGCACCGATGCCCACACCCAGCAGGTCGGCGCCTTTGCAGCCGCTGGCAAACTTCCAGGTGCCGTTGACCTGGTAGCCACCCTCTACCACCTCGGCCGGTTGCAGCGGAAACAGGCCGCCGGCAAAGACCAGGTCAGGGCTTTGCGAATAGAGTTCAGCCAGGGTTTCTGCTGGCAATGCGGCAAGATAGACGCCGGCGCTGCCGAAGCTCGCGACCCAGCCAGCAGAGCCGTCGGCTTCGGAGATGCGCTCGATCATCTGCAGAAACTTTGCCGGGGCCAGGGCGTCGCCGCCGTAGCATTTCGGCGTGGCGGCGCGGTAGATGCCCACCTGCTTGAAGCGCTCGATCATGTCCCGTGGCACGTGGGAGCCGGCGTCGAATTCGTTGCGGCGTTGGCGTACTTCTTCCAGTACCTGCGCAAAGGCCGGGCTGTCGACGACATTCTCGTCAACGCCGATCGATGCGTCTTGTTGCACGACCGCTGAACGCAGCATGGGCTTTCTCCGATTTTCTTATTGTGTAGGAGCGAGCTTGCTCGCGATGGCCGACCAGACACCGCGAGCAATCAGGCGGCCCGCGTCATCGTTGACGCTTTTCGCGAGCAAGCTCGCTCCTACAGGTAATGGGTGATGGTCACCCTTGCATTGCGGTCCAGTGTAAAAACCGCATGCCGGCGCAACTATTGGTGCGTGCAGCCCCCCAGCTAAAGAAAACCCCTAGATCCACACCGGTTACCTCTGAGCGCATCCCGCTGTGCGAGCAGGTATAAAACGCCATACTGCAAATCTCTGCCGCCAAGGGCCGTGCGATGTACTTGCCAAAACCGAACGATTTTTATGCGCTGATCGAAGCCATGCCGCTGTGCATCATTCTTCACGATGCACAGACCAAGGAAATTCTCTGGGCCAACGCTGCCGCCCTGGCGGCGCTGGGTTTTACCCTGGAGGAACTGACGCCGCTCAAGGCCCCGGACATGACCCGCGACGCACCGAAGTACCGGCGCTCGGTGGGGCTGCGCTGGCTGGAAGGCGCCGCGCGCACCGGCCAGCGCGCCATCGAGTGGTGCTATCGCTCCAAGCAAGGCGTCGAGATTCTTTCCGAGGCGGTGGCGACCCTGGTGCACCTGGACGGTCGCGATGTGCTGATGGTGCAGTTTCGCGACATCTCCAAGGAGGACAGGGTCAAGCGTGACCTCAAGCGTTTCGAAAGTCGGCTCAAGGCTTTCATGCAGGATTTGGCCGAAGGCGTGGCGGTGCTGGGCCCCGAGGGTGATATCCGCTTCATCAGCGATTCCGGCGCGCATTTGCTCGCTAGCGAAGTGCGTCAGCTGATGGGCAAGAATTTTCTCGGCTGGTGCGACGACGCTTCACGCCAGCGCCTGTTGCAACAGCTCGCCAACGAAACACCGGAGCACGCGCCGTTCAGCGTTCACTACAAAGTGCAGCGGCGCGACGGCGAGTGGCGCTGGCATGACGCAACCTGCCGCTACATCGAGATTGAGGACGATCTGGTCGGGCACCTGCTGTTGTTCCGCGACGTCACCGAACAGGTGCAGGCCGAAGAAGCGCGGCGGGTCAGCGAGCAGAAACTCGAATACCTGGCGCGCTACAACGCCATGGGCGAAATGGCCGTGGCCATCGCCCATGAACTGAGCCAACCGCTGGCCGCCACGCGCAATTTCATCGAGGGCGCGGTGATTCGCCTGGGGAACGCCGCCGACGCCGACCAGGGCGTCGCCTGGGGTCTGCAGAATGCCGTGCGGCAGATCGAGCACGCCTCGGTGATCATCAAGAGCGTGCGCGATTACGTAGTGAAACTGGAGCAGAGCGAAGAGCTGATCGACCTCAACGAGTTGCTGCGCGAAACCCGCTACTTCATCAGCCTGCGGGCCGACCCGAGCCTGGTGCGCGTGGACGTCATCACCTCTCCCGAGCCGCTGCGGGTGAGCTGCGAGAAGGTGTTGATCGGCCAGGTGATCCTCAACCTGGCGTTCAATGCGATCGAAGAAATGGCCGACCTCCCCGTCGAACGCCGTTTGCTGCGCATCCATGCCCGCGCCTACAACGGCATGGCGCTGGTGAGCATCGAGGACAGCGGCCGCGGCATCCAGGCCCAGGCGCAGGAGAAGCTGTTCGACGGTTTCTTCTCGTCCAAGGTCAGCGGCAACGGCATCGGCCTGGCGCTGTGCAAGAACATCATCGGCCGTCACCGGGGCGATATCTGGGCGCAAAACCTGGAGCCTTGCGGCGCCGTATTCAGCTTTTCCCTTCCCCTGGCCACCCCCGGCCCCCTGTAGGAGCGAGCTTGCTCGCGAAAAACGTCAGGACGATCCGGTCATTCAGGCAGCGCGCGTTATCGTTGACGTCCATCGCGAGCAAGCTCGCTCCTGCAACATGACACTGGCACAGATACACAAACACTTGGCAGGCAGGGCAATTCCTGGGATTGCCGGGCGAGGCACTATTCGATGGTCAGAATCTGCCCACTCACCCGCGATCCGCGTTACCAACAATTCAGGAAGTTCCCCTTATGCGAACAAACAGGATCTCCGTACAGTCAGCGCTAGGCCTGAGCCTGCTTGTACTCGGTTTGAACAGTGCCCGTGCGGACCTGCCGGCCGACACCGGCATCGGCCAGACCACCCTGGCCTTCCCCGCTGAACCGCACCGCGCGTTTGTCGTCGATGTCGAGTTCGAAAGCTTCGTCGCCGGCCGTGTCACCGTGGTCGACCCGGATCAGAAACGTGTGCTGGGCATGGTGCCGACCGGCTTTGCCGCGCCTTCGGCCCTGAGCCATGACGGCAAGCTGCTCTACAGCGCCGACATCTGGTATTCGCGCGGCACCCGCGGCACCCGCACCGACGTGCTGACCGCGTGGGACAGCTCGACCCTGTCGCCGGCCTGGGAAGTGCTGATCCCGAACAAGCGCGCCGAGTCGCTGACCCAGCGCTACGCCCTGAAGACCAGCGGCGACGACCGTTTCGTCTACGTCTACAACTTCACCCCCTCGACCTCGGTGACCGTGGTCGACACCCAGAGCAAGGCCGTCGCCAGCGAAGTCTCGATCCCCGGTTGCGTGCTCAACTACCCGGTCGGCAAACGCCGTTTCGCCTCGCTGTGCGGCGACGGCAGCCTGCAGGTGGTGACCCTCAACGACCAGGGCCAGGAAACCGCGCGCAACCGCACGCCGTTCTTCGATCCGAACGCAGAAAAACTGGTGGAGCGCGCGGTCAACGTCGGCGACACCTACTACTTCACCACCACCACCGGCACCGTGCGCGCCGTGGATTTCTCCGGCGACACGCCGAAAATCCTGCCGAGCTGGTCGCTGACCACCGACAAAGAAAAGAAAGCCGGCTGGGCACCGGGCGGCTGGCAGCTGATGGCCGTCGCGCCGAAGCTCAACCGCCTGTACGTGCTGATGCATGACGCCCACGAACCGATGAAATGGGAAGACCCGAGCCCCTTCATCTGGGCCTTCGATCTCAAGACCATGAAGAAAGTCGCCACCCTGCAAGCCCCGGCACCGGTGTGGAGCATGCAGGCAACCGGCGACGACAAGCCGCTGTTGCTGGGCACCGACGTTGAAGGTGGCTTGCAGATCTTCGACCTCAAGACCAACCAGCACACCGGCAGCATGGCCAAGGTCGCCAAAACCGCGACCCAGGTCATGAGCTACTAAACGAGATTCGGCCCATGCAATCAGATCCGATCTTCATTAATGCCTGCGCCCTCGCCATTTCGGCGCTGCTGGCCAGTGCCGCGACCCACAAGGTGCGCGCCCCGGGGCGCTTCGCCAAACAGCTGGCGGATTATCAACTGCTGCCTACCGCACTGGTTCGCCCGAGCGCCAGGCTTATCCCGCTGCTGGAACTGGCCATCGCTTTCGCGTTGCTGGTCCCGGTCAGCCGGGGCTGGGCGGCGTTGAGCGCGGCCAGCCTGCTGGCGCTGTACGCCGCCGCCATCGGCATCAACCTGTGGCGCGGTCGTCGCGACATCGACTGCGGCTGTGCCGGTCCAGACCAGGCACAACCGCTGCGCCCGGTGCTGCTGCTGCGCAACAGCGTGCTGGTGGCGCTGGCGCTGCTGGCCAGCGTGGCGCCGGTGGTGCGTGACATGACTGTGTTCGATGGCTTCGTCACCGTGGCCGCCGCCGCTGTCGCGCTGCTCATTTACGCCGCGGCCGATGGCCTGCTGGCGAACTCCCCTCTTCTGCTCAAATTGATTGGTAGGTGATCGAAATGGAAGGCTTGATAGTTTCCAATGTTCTGCTCTGGGTGCTGCTGGTGGCCGTGGCGTTTGTCGTCATGGGCCTGGTCCGTCAGATTGGCGTGCTGCACGGTCGCCTGGCGCCGGCCGGCGCGCTGATGGTCGACAAAGGCGTGGCCGTCAACGAAGCCGCACCGCAAATCACCGCCGCCGACCGCAAGGGCCGCCCGGTGAACTTCGGTTATGCCGGTGAAAAATCGCAACTGCTGTTTTTCCTCTCGCCGACCTGCCCGATCTGCAAGTCCTTGCTGCCGGCGATCAAATCCATCGCCAAAGAACAGGCCGGTACGCTCGACGTGGTGTTCGTCAGCGATGGCGACATGGATGCCCAGCAAGCGCTGATCCGCGAACACAAGCTCGAAGACGCCACCTACGTGGTCGGCCCGGAAGTGGGCATGACCTACCAGATCGGCAAGCTGCCGTACGCCGCCCTGATCGACAAGTCCGGCACCCTGCGCGCCAAAGGCCTGGTCAACTCCCGCGAACACCTGGACAGCCTGTTCGAAGTTGAGCACTTGAAGCACGCCACGCTGCAGCAATACCTCAACGCGCAGCCCCACGACCATGACCACAGCCACGGCCATAGCCACTGATAAGGCAGGGAGACCTTCATGAAACTGCTGGATCTGTTGTTCGAGCGCTCGACGCGCCGTGTTGCCGACACTACTTCGCGCCGCAAACTGCTGTCGCGCATGGGCTCGCTGATGGTGGCCGGTGCCGCCCTGCCCCTGCTGCTGCCCCTGGATCGCACCAGCAAGGCGCTGGCCGCCACTGACCCGAAGGCCGGTGACCCGGGTGATCCGAACAGTTGCGACTACTGGCGCTACTGTTCCATCGACGGTTTTCTGTGCAGTTGCTGCGGCGGATCGGTGACGTCCTGCCCACCGGGCACCGAAGCCTCGCAAGTGACCTGGATCGGCACCTGCCGAAACCCGGCCGACGGCAAGGACTACATCATTTCGTACAACGACTGCTGCGGTAAGCAAAGCTGCGCGCAGTGCGCCTGCACCCGCAACGACAGTGAAGAACCGGCCTACCGCCCGTTCAACAACAACGATGTGAACTGGTGCCTGGCGGCCAAATCGCACATCTATCACTGCACCGTTTCGATCATCCGTGGCGTGGCGGTCTGACACCCACCGCCGGTTGCCCTG
>NZ_CATKQQ010000009.1:0-73596 GCF_949767605.1 Pseudomonas sp. IT-P218 | reverse complement strand
GGCGTCCGATCAGACGCCGCCAATATCCGGCCCCTTCACCGTCTGACTACGCTGCCCCGCCACTCCCACCGGCACCTCCCCCTTGAGCGTCACACGCCGCACCACGCGGTCCTGGGTACCATAGTCATCCACCGCGTAATGCTGGGTGGAGCGGTTATCCCAGATCGCCACATCACCGACCTGCCAGCGCCAGCGCACGGTGTTTTCCTGGCGGATGACGTGGCTTTGCAACAGGCCGAACAAGTGCGCCGAATCGGCCTGGGAGTAACCCTTGATGCGCTTGACGAAATGTCCCAGCAGCAAGCTTTTCTCGCCGCTGATCGGGTGCACGCGCACCACCGGGTGCTCGGTCTCGTAGACGGTCGAAGTGAAGATCTTGCGGTAGCGCTCCAGCTTCTCCTCCGACACGTCCGGCTTGCCGCCTGCGTAGTCGTACTCGTTGCTGTGCACCGCCACGAGTTTGTCCGCCAGCTCGCGCAGCTCCGGCGCCAGTTCGTTGTAGGCCGTGGCGGTGTTGGCCCACACGGTGTCGCCACCGAAAGCCGGTGCCACCACCGAGCGCAGGATCGAGGCTTTTGGATAGGCGTCGACGAAGGTCACGTCGGTGTGCCAGGAGCTGGCACGCTGGCCTTGGGCGCCGTCCAGTTCCAGCAGGAAACGGGTGCCGTCGCGCACCGGCACGGTCGGGTGCGCCACGGGTTCGCCGAGTAGATGAGCGAAGGCTTCCTGACTCTGATCGTCGAGGTGGGTCTGCTCGCGGAAGAAGATCACTTTGTACTGCACCAGCGCCTGCTGGATCGCTTCGACGGTGCTGGCATCCAGTTCACCGGAGAGCTTCACGCCACGAATTTCGGCACCGATCCGACCGGCCACCGGATGGATTTCAAGCGCGTGAACAGCGGGTTTTACGGCTAAAGCGGCATTGCTCATGGGTAGACCCTCGATCGGACTGCTGACGGTTGAGCGGCAGCGAAACAACGCTCTATCTATATTCTATTTAGATCTAATAGATATTCACATGCTTCGTTGACGGAATAAGAGCTTGCATTTAAAACCTCAACCAACCCTCGTCGCAAATGCCTTCGAGCTATTTTTAGGATGCCGGGAAAGCATATGGATCTTCGCCAGTTGCGCTACTTCATCGCCCTCAACGAACACCGCAGTTTCGTCCGTGCGGCGGACGCCATGGGCATCACTCAACCGGCGTTCAGCCGCAGCATCCAGGGGCTGGAACAAGAGTTCGGCTGCGTGCTGGTAGACCGTGGCAACAAGGATCTGCGCCCGACACCCGAAGGCCTGGTGGTGTTGCAACATGCTCGCAGCCTGGTGCAAGGCGCGGCATTGCTCAGCGCCGAAGTGACGCAGATGACCAAGCTTGATGCCGGTGAGTTGCGCTTCGGTTGCGGACCCGCCCCGGCGGTGAAACTGGTGCCGGATGCGGTCGCGCAATTCATCAATGCCCACCCGAAAGTGCGCACCTGTTTCGAAGTGGATAACTGGGAAAAACTCAGCCGCGCGCTGAGCCGCGAAGAGATCGAATTCTTCATCGCCGATATCCGTCATTTCGAAGCCGACCCGAACTTCCAGACCCAGGCCCTGACGCCCAAGCGCGGGGTGTTTTTCTGCCGTCCCGGGCATCCGCTGTTGGCCAAGGAAAGCCTGTCGACCAACGACATGTTCGACTACCCGCTGGCGACCACGCTGATTCCGCCGGGCATCCGCAAACTGCTGGCGAACCTCAGTGGGCGCATGGATTTTTCCCCGACCATCGAGACCGAGCATTTCCCGGCACTGGTGAAAATCGTGCTGCAGTCGAACGCGATTGGGGTGGGCACAGAGGAAGCATTCGTCGAGGACATTGCCCAGGGTTCGCTGGTGCTGTTGCACTGGCGCAATCTGCCGCAGAACATCGAAAGCATGAATGCCCGGTGCGGGATTGTCAGTCGCACAGGGTTCAGGTTGTCGCCGGCGGCGCGGGCGATGATCGAGATGTTGGTTGCCGTCGACAAGCAGGAGATCGCAGTCGCGGTTTGATGGCCTCATCGCTGGCAAGCCAGCTCCTACAAGGACGCGGCGATCCCTGTAGGAGCTGGCTTGCCAGCGAAGGCGTCGGCTCTGACACCAACGATTCAGAGCTTGGCAGCAGCCAACTCAGGCACCACCCAATCGCTCACCTTGAACGCCTTGCGAATCAGCTTCTGCTGCGAAGCCAGATCCACCGCATCCTGCAATTTACCCAGGAACACCGGATCCAGGGTCGACGGGAAAACCTCGCTCAAATTCTGGTCCTTCAAATCTTCGGTCAGAATCACCGATGGATAACTCGCGAGCCCCGACACCAACTGAATGTACGCCTCCTTGTTGCTGTCCTGAGTCAGCCACTGCACCGCCTGCTGCTGGGCCTTGAGCAATTTCGTCACCACCTCGGGATGCTCATCGACAAACTTGCCGTTGCCCACCAATACGGCCTGAACACTGCCCGCGCCGCCAAGATCCTTGGTGTTCAACGGCAACTCGGCCAAGCCCTTGGCTTGCAACGCCGTCAAACTTGAACCACCCCACGACGCATCGATCTGTTTGGCGGCGAGTGCCGCAACCGCAGCGTTGAAATCCAGGTTGATGACTTTCAGATCCTTCTCGCTCAACCCCTGGCTGGCCAGCGCCGCATCGAACGACAACTGGCTGGCGGTGCCGCGAAAGATCGCCACGCGCTTGCCCTTGAGGTCCTGCAGGGTCTTGATCCCCGAACCCGGCACCACGCCGAGGTAATGCTTGACCCCGCGCGCCGAGGCACTCAGCACCCGGGTATCCAGGCCATTGGACTTGCCGATGATCGCCGCCAGGTCGCCCAGATACGCCAGGTCGACCTGATCGTTAGCGAAGGCTTCGTTGATCACCGGGCCCGCGCCCTTGAAGAAATTCCACTGAATCTTGATGCCCTGGTCAGCGAAGGCCTTTTCGTAGATCTGTTGATCGCGCAGCACGTCCACCACGCCGCCTGCACTGTGTTGAGTGCCGGCGCTGAGGTCGGGTACGGCGATGCGGATTTCCTTGAGTTCGGCGGCCTGGGCGGTGAATGCCAGCAAGCCCGCCAAGGCCGGAACGGCGATCAGGCTGATGACGCGTTTGAAGGGAATGTTCATGGGTGCGGCTCCTGGGGCGACGGCGTTGAGGAGCTGAAAGTAGGCTGAATCGTGACCTACACTTAAATACTATAAATTCACATTTTTATATCTTTTAGAGCTAAGTGAGCCAGTACGGGGCGCTTGGAGCGATATGCATGAGCAGCATCGAAAATATTCTTCGAATGCATTGGATGCGTATTGGCTGGAGGCCTTAAATGGTCCTGCTTATCTCCCAATAGAATTGATTTGAATTTTTATAGAACAATTTTGCATACAACCTAAAACCCTGTGGGAGCGGGCTTGCTCGCGAAGGCGATGGATCAATCGATAAGTCATTGCCTGACACGCCGTCTTCGCGAGCAAGCCCGTTCCCACAAAAGGCAGGCCGTATTGCAACCCGACAACGGAGGTCGTCCATGGCCCGTGTTTCCCTTCTCAGCCTGCCGCTGGCAGCGCCGCCGCTCAACGGCCGGCGGTTATGGCCAACACTGAACCAACGCCTGTTGCCTTGGCTGCTGCCCCTGAGCCTGTTCGCACTGTGGTGGCTGGCCAGCCGCAATCAGTGGATGAGTGAACAGATCCTGCCGCCGCCTTCGCTGGTCTGGAACAGCGCGCTGGAGCTGTCCCACGGCGAGTTGTGGAGCCATTTGTGGATCAGCCTGCAACGTCTGTTCTGGGGGCTGCTGGCGGGGATCGCGGCGGGTGCGATATTGGGCGCGGCGCTGGGTTTCAGCCGCACACTGGAACGCCTGGTGTTCCCGACATTCGCCGGGTTGGCGCAAGTCCCGACGCTGGCGTGGATTCCACTGTTCATGGTGTTTTTCGGCATCGGCGAAGTGTTGAAACTGGTGGTGCTGATCAAGGCCATCGTGGTGCCGGTGACCCTGCACACGTTGGTGGGCGTACGTGATGCACAACCCAAATTGCGGGAAGCAGCCGCGGTGCTGCGCCTGCCGCCACGCTTGTTGATCCGCCGCCTGGTGCTGCCCGCCGCCTTGCCGGCGTTCATGGCCGGTGTGCGCCTGGCACTCGCCGCTGGGTGGACCTCATTGCTCGCCGTCGAACTGCTCGCCTCCAGCGAAGGCATCGGTTACCTGATGGTCTGGGCGCGGCAGTTGTTCATGCTCGACATCGTGTTTGTGTGCATCGTGGTGATCGGCTTGATCGGTGTGGCCATGGATCGCGGCATCGGCCTGCTGGACAAAAAACTGGTGCACTGGCCGCACCCGGCCACGGCCGAAATTCGCCGTGGCCCTAAATATCAAGGTTGGCAACGCCTGCAGCCCTGGTTGCTGCCGCTGGCGTTGCTACTGCTGTGGCAACTGGCGACGAATCAGCAATGGGTGGACGCCAACATTCTGATCAGCCCGCTGACAGTGCTGGAGACCACTTGGGACGGTTTACTCGACGGCACGCTGATCAGCGGCATGGCGCTGAGCCTGGGGCGCACCCTTGGCGGTCTATTGCTCGGCGGCGGCCTCGGTTTTGCGCTGGGCTTGCTACTCGGACTTTCTCGCGCCAGTGAACGAGTCCTCGGCCCAACCCTCGCCGCGCTGCGCCAGATCGCGATTTTCGCATGGGTGCCGCTGCTCACCGCCTGGTTCGGCCTTGGGGAACTGGCCAAGTGGGTCTTCGTCGCCCTCGCCGCGTTTTTCCCGTTGTTCATCGCCACCCAACGCAGCGTCGCCAACCTCTCGCCACAACTGAACGAGGCCGCCCGAGTGCTGCGTCTGAATCTGCGGCAACGCCTCGCCCGCCTGGTTCTGCCGGGCGCAGCGCCAGGGATTTTCGCCGGCCTGAGGCTGAGCCTGATCTACGCCTGGCTGGGCACCATCGGCGCCGAATATTTCATGCCGTCCAACGGCGGCATCGGCAGCCAGATGATCGGCGCCCAACAACTGCTGCGAATGGACCTGATCATGGCCGGCATGTTGCTGGTCGGCCTCACCGGCGCCCTGCTCAACCTCATTGGCCAACGCCTCGAAACCCGCGCCACCCGCTGGAGACACGCATGAACGCACCCATCGTCAGCTTCAACCACGTAGGCAAAACCTTCGACGTCGACGGCTTTGAACTGGAGGCCATCCGCGAATTCAACCTGGACATTGCCGAGGGCGAATTCGTCGCGATTGTCGGCTCCAGCGGCTGTGGAAAATCCACGTTGCTGCGGCTGCTGGTGGGCCTCGATACGCAGTTTCGTGGGCAGATCAGCGTCGACGGCCAAGCCGTCACCGGCATCGACGGCGAACGCGGCATCGTCTTTCAGGAGCACCGCCTGTTCCCCTGGCTGACGGTGGCCGACAACATCGGCCTGGGCCTGGTCAACGAGCCGTTGAGTGCTGAGCAAAAGCACAAGCGCATCAGCGATTTCATTGATCTGGTGGGCCTGCGCGACTTCAGCCGCGCTTATCCACACCAGCTCTCCGGCGGCATGGCGCAACGGGTGGCGATCGCTCGCGGCCTGGTGGCCAGCCCACGGATTCTGCTGCTGGACGAACCCTTCGGCGCCCTCGATGCCCTGACCCGCCAGCAGATGCAGGACGAACTGCTGGCGATCCGTGCGCGGGCCAAAATCACCACGATTCTGGTCACCCACGATGTCGAGGAAGCGATTTTCCTCGCCGACCGCGTGGTGGTGATGGAGCCGCGTCCCGGGCGCATCAAAAAAGTGGTCGACATCGCCCTGCCCCATCCGCGCCTGCGCAGCAGTTTCGACTTCCACCAGCTGCGCGAAGAGCTGCTGCACGAACTCACCAGCGACGATCACTACCAACCGCCCGTGCCGGTGCAGGTGCGTGATTTGCCACTGTCTTTCATTGCCTGCTGAACAGGAGATTCTTGATGCCGCAACGTCCCAACTTTCTGGTGATCCTGGCCGATGACCTGGGCTTTTCCGATATCGGCGCATTCGGCGGAGAGATCGCCACGCCGAACCTCGACGCCCTGGCCAACAACGGCCTGCGCCTGACCGATTTCCACACTGCACCGACCTGCTCGCCGACGCGTTCGATGCTGCTGACCGGCACCGATCACCACATCGCCGGCATCGGCACCATGGCCGAAGCCCTGACCCCGGACCTGATCGGCAAGCCTGGTTACGAGGGCTACCTGAACGATCGCGTCGCCGCCTTGCCCGAGCTGCTGCGCGAGGCCGGTTACCAGACGTTGATGAGCGGCAAATGGCACCTGGGCCTGACCGCCGAACTGGCGCCCCATGCCCGTGGTTTCGAGCGTTCGTTCTCGCTGCTGCCGGGCGCCGCCAACCATTACGGTTTCGAACCGACCTATGACGAACACACGCCGGGCCTGTTGAAATCCACCCCGGCGCTGTACATCGAAGACGATAAATTCATCGACGAACTGCCGAAGGATTTCTATTCCTCCGATGCCTTCGGCGACAAGCTGCTGCAATACCTCAAGGAGCGCGATCAGACCCGGCCGTTCTTCGCTTACCTGCCGTTTTCCGCGCCCCACTGGCCGTTGCAAGCGCCTGCGGAGGTGGTCGAGAAATACCGCGACCGCTATGACGCCGGTCCCGAAGTGTTGCGCCTGGAGCGCCTGGAAAAACTCAAGGCCCTGGGGCTGATCGAGGCGGATGTCGAGCCGCATCCGCTGATCCAGCTCAGCGCCCAATGGGACGCCTTGAGCGACGAACAACGGCAGATTTCCGCACGGGCCATGGAGGTGTATGCGGCGATGGTCGAGCGCATGGACTGGAACATCGGTCGCGTCGTCGACTACCTGCGTAACCAGGGCCAACTGGACAACACGTTCATCCTGTTCATGTCCGATAACGGCGCCGAAGGTGCGCTGCTGGAAGCCTTCCCGAAGTTCGGCCCTGAGTTGATGACCTACCTCAACCAGCATTACGACAACAGCCTGGACAACATCGGCCGCGCCAATTCCTACGTCTGGTACGGGCCGAACTGGGCGCAAGTGGCGACCGCGCCTTCGCGGCTGTTCAAGGCGTTCACCACCGAAGGCGGGATTCGGGTGCCCGCGCTGGTGCACTACCCGCAACTGCCGCTCAAGGGGCAGATCAGCCATGGGTTCGGCACTGTGATGGACATCACGCCGACCATTCTCGACCTCGCCGGGGTGCGCCATCCGGGCAAGCAATGGCGCGGTAAGCCAGTGGCACCGTTGCGCGGCAAGTCGTGGCTGGGGTTTCTATCGGGCGAAACGGCGCAAGTGCATGACGAGCACACCGTGACGGGTTGGGAGTTGTTCGGGCGGCGGGCGATTCGCCAGGGGCAATGGAAAGCCGTCTACATCCCGGGGCCGGTGGGGCCGGCGACCTGGCAGCTTTATGATCTGGGCAGCGATCCGGGGGAGATTCATGACCTGGCGTTGAGTCAGCCTGCCAAGCTCAACCTGTTGATCGAGCATTGGCAGAACTATGTGGATGAGACCGGGGTGATACTGAGTGAGTCGCCGTTTCAGCCGGATTGAGGTTGCCTCAACCGGCCTCTTCGCGAGCAAGCCCGCTCCCACACTTGATCTCGGTTGTTCACAAATTTTGCGAACGCTGAAGATCCACTGTGGGAGCGGGCTTGCTCGCGAAGGCGTCCTCTCAGTCAACCATTAAGCCTGCGCCGCACGCACCTCTTCTCGCGCTGCAACATCCTTACGCACAAACCGGTTCGCCCGCGCAAACGTCCCGAAATCATTGAACCGCACCCCCATCTCACGCATCACCTTATGCGCCACCGGCACGGTCAACTGGCGGATGTAGAACGGTTCCTTCACCACAAAATGATGAATCCCATGGCTGCTGCCGAAGTTGAAGCAGAACGCCTGCAACGGCCACAGCCACCGGGCATTGAGCACCTGGCACTGCTGCATCACGTTGCCGGGCTCGATGTCGCCGTAGTAGTGCATGTTGGAGCTGATGAAGTGCAGGCAGAAAGTGCGCAGCACGTTCGGGCCGATGATCACCACTGCGGCGATATCGATCACGTTCATCACCGACAGCGTGGTTGCCGACCACTCGATCGGCGTGCCCATCAGGTAGGCGATGCCGTTCGCGGCGTGGAAGCCGAGAAACACGTACCACGCGCCCCAATGCATCAGCGCCAGTGGCGCGTAGACTTTCAGGGTGCGGTGGATGATGCTGAACTTGTGCGCCCAGGTCTTGGCCCGCAGCATGCGAATGAACGATGACATCATGTTGTCGCCAATCATCAACAACCGCGCGAAGCCCCAAGGCTCGCCGTTGGTGATGGCGCGTTCTTCCATGTCGGTCTCGGAGCCGGACACCTTGTGGTGGTTGAGGTGCAGGTGACGGCGAATCCACGGATTGATCGTGCTCGGGCGCGCCAGCCACACCAGCCCCATCATCAGGTTGTGCGGCACCCGCTGCTTGCGAAAGTACATGCTGTGAATCAGGTCGTGCTCGAGTTCGTGGGTCAAGGAAGCGAAAAATGCGTTGAGCAGCAAACACACCCACCACGCCATGTAACCCTCGATGTAGAGCACCGCCGAACCGATCATGCCGACCAGTGCGAAGGCCAGAATGCCTGCGCCCAAGGCGTCCTGATGATTGAGAACCGGGTAGCGCTGGCGAAGTTCGACACCCTTGGCCAGCACCACTTGGCGAATATGTGCAGATCGCTGAGCAGCATTCAGTCGCTGGGGACTTGCAGAAGTACCTTGCATGCTTCCATCCTCTGGTTATTGATGTTCGCATCCTGCCCGCTTCATATGCCTGGAGCGGTAGCCGAGAACGCCAACCTGTTGACCGGAAGCGCCAATCAGCATGACTGAACCGACCTCCCTCGCCAGCTGGACCCGCGCCCTGCGCAAGCAACTCGACGCCCTGGGCCTCGACAGCACTGCCCTGTGCCAGCAAGCCGGGCTCGATCCGCAACTGATGGACGACCCCAACGCCCGTTATCCGTTGTCCGGAACCACGCGCCTGTGGGAAATCGCGGTGCAGGTCAGCGGCGACCCGGCGATCGGCTTGCGCGTCTCGCGCTTCGTCAGCCCCACCACCTTTCACGCACTCGGGTATGCGCTGGTGGCCAGCGGCAGCCTGCGGGAAGTCTTCGAACGCATCGTGCGTTATCACCAGGTGGTCAGTGACGCCCTGGAACTGGAACTGACCCGCGGCGAAGACCGCTACTGTTTCCACCTGAGGATTCCGCCAGGCAATCCGGCCCCGGCCTATGAGGCCATCGACGCCTTCGTGGCGATTTATGTGCGCACCTGCCGCAACCGCCTGGGCCGCGACTATGCACCGCTGGCGGTGTACTTGCGTCGTCCTGAGCCGGCGGACCCGCATCAATGGCACAAGGTCTTTCGCTCACCGGTGTATTTCGCCACCGGGGAGGATCGGTTGGAGTTCGCGCTGGCGGACTTTGACAGTCACCTGGACGACGCCAACCCGGAACTGGCCGAACACAACGAAGCCGTGCTCAACCGCACCCTGGCGCAACTCAAGCCGCTGACCTGGGAGCGCAAGGTCCGCGACGCCATCGAAGAGCAACTGCCGGAAGGGGAACCCAGTGCCGAACACATCGCCAAGGCACTGCACCTGAGCCTGCGCAGCCTGCAACGGCACCTGGCGGATGAGGGTTGTCGGTTCGATACGCTGCTCAACGAAAGCCGCGAAAACCTGGCGTTGCTGCACCTGCGTGATCCGCAATGCTCGTTGAGCGAAATCAGCTATTTGCTGGGGTTTGCCGATACCAGCAGTTTCAGCCGTGCGTTCAAGCGCTGGACGGGGATCACGCCGGGGCAGTTTCGCGATGGGTTGCGCTGATCAGCTCTTCACAAGACTGCGGGCCATACCTGATTTCCACTGTTCCATCAGCGCTTCGCCAACGCTCGCAAAGTGACGATTGCCCTTGATGTGGTCCGCCATCTCCGTCATTGCCATGTCCATGCCATGTGCGACTTGCTGCAACAGCTCATTACAGCGTCCCTCGGTCAGATTGCAGGCCGACGGCCAAAGCGCATCAGCATTTTGTACTTGGGCCATGCTTTTGACCCGCCTAGCAACAACGCCATACTGTCGTTCTTGATGTAGACCGAAGTGGTCACGATGTCGTAGGCGGGAGCGAGGTTGATTTGCGCATCCGTACCACAATCCTCGTACAGCACACCGAAGTTCTTGAGGTGAGCATCGCCATTTTTCAGGCCGGACGAGAGCGCAACAATCTTGAAAAAAGACTCCAACGCATGGTTGAGCAATGGCGGGGAGACGAATGCTCTTATCTGCCTTGCGGCACCTTCGTATGAACCATCGTATTTAGCCTTCGAAGGCCAGGCATTCAGGACGCAGAAATCCTCGAACCCCAAGTAACCTCGCTCATTCAGATCGAAACGTTCGACGACCAGGAATTTGCCATGTTCGCTAAGTTCGAACTTCGGGACTTCAAGGCCCGAGTGCAAGGCGGCCCGCATGCAAAAATACTCGTTGGCCGCAAGCTCAGGGTATTCCTCGGGACGGAAGGACTTGAGCAGGTGCGTCGCGCCTCGATGAGTCAACCGGTCGACAGTCGTCGCACTATCACGGACAAGCACCTTGGGCTGCACGCCGGAGACGCCCGAGTATTGGCCATACGTGCGCAATAAATCATCGAACAAACCTTGCGCACCGTCGTGAACCAGCAGGTCCGCGAGGCTGGTTTCGGGTGGACGGTCGCTCGCATCCTGCGCGTTTGCAATTGCCACTCGACCGAGCTGGTACGGACCAACGATCGCCAGCATCGTAAAATCATCGAAACCCCTGACCGCTTTACTGAACCGACGAACCAACTCTTCGCGCAGAGCTCCCTCTGGCAAGTTCATTTCGAAAATTGGCGGAACACCTCGTTCCCACGTGTAGCTTTCGAGACGAGCCGGCATGGTCAACGAAACCGCGTTTTCTTCCTGCGTGCTGTCGGCATAGGTAAAAACCGAATCACTGCGCGACTGACCACGCCCGAGCGTGCCGGCCACGGCTCCCGAGACACTGATATATAGCCGGTCCTGCTCCTGCGGCTCAGCCATGGAAGTTTGCCTTCTTCAGAGAGTCCAGCGTTGGACGCTGCGCCTGACGAGGCACGGCGATGAGCTCATAGCCGAACCCGTTGAGGATCGCCTCAACCTTGCGCAGACCGATTTCGGAGATCGTGTTGTTCTCGATTCCAGAAATCGTGGAGCGGCTCATTCCGTACTGTTTTCCCAGTGCCTGCTGGGAAAGCTTTTGCTCTTTACGCAGTGAGCGGATCAGTTCACCAAGGTTTTCCATTTATCGACCTGCATCGTATACCGTGCAAAGCACCACGAAATGTGGAATATGCATTGTATTTAGTGCAGTTTAAAGACTAAGTCCAGCTGGTTTTTTACAGCGCCTGAAAACTTCAGCGCCCCTGACCCCGCCGCAACAACTTGCGCACCCGCGCCACCAGTTCACTCACGGCAAAGGGCTTGAGCAGGTAATCATCCTCGTGCAACTCCAAGCCGCGCAGGCGATCCTCGATACCATCCTTGGTAGTGAGCAGGAGCACTGGGGTCTCACCGAGCTTGCGGATCTGTTGCAGCAACTGCCAACCATTGAGCCCAGGCAGCATGACGTCGAGGATGATCAGCTCATACTCGCCCGCCTCGATGAAGCGCCGGCCGTCCATACCGTTGACTGCCACATCCACCGCATAGCTCGCTTCGCTCAGGCCATCGGCCAGATGCCTGGCGAGTCCGGGTTCGTCTTCCACTAGCAATACACGCATGGCACACCTCGATTGTCGTTCCGACAGGCTAGGCGCGTTTGCGGGTAAAGCCCACCATTAAACGGCAACTAACGCCCGCAACCGCTGAACATCGAGGATTTCAATTTCGCCATACCCCAGATTCAATATCCCCTGCCCCTGCAAATCCTTGAGGATCTGGTTGGTGGTCTGCCGTGACAGCGACAACATCGAAGCAAGCTGCTCCTGCGGCAACTGCAGGACGCGGCGTGGTTCGTCGATTTCGCCGTACCCTTCGGCGATCATCAGCAAGCGATGGGCCAGCCGCACCGGGGCCGGCATCAGGCTCAGCTGTTCGAGATTGATGAAGGTCAGGCGCAGTTTCTGACTCATCAGCAGCGCCAGTTGCCGCCAGTACACCGGCTGTTCATCGAGCAACGTGAGCAGGGCGATATGCGGTATGTGCAACAGCGTGCACGGGCCCAGTCCAAAGGCGTCGTGGGTACGCGCCTGGCCATCGAACAGGCAGATTTCGCCAAACCAGTGCGGCGCTTCCACCAGGCTCAGCAACGCCTCTTTGCCCTGCTCGTTCACGGCGCCTATACGCACCGCGCCTTCGAGCACCGCGTACAGGCCACAGGGCGGATCGCCGCGCTGGAACAGGCGCTGACCGGCTGATAAGCGCCGCACCCTGGCGGCGTCCAGCAGACTATCCTGTAGGGAAGCAGGCAAATGGCTGAACCATTGGCCGCGCAACAGGCGTGGCCGCCAGTCCTGCATATCCATGAAAACTCCTAGAGATTGTCGCCTGGCTGACAGAGCAATGAATGGCCCCGAGGCATGATCGTGCACCCTACAGGAGGAACAACAATGAAAAAAAGCCTCGTTGATCATCTAAGTCAATACGCCGCCTACCACCGTGATCCGCGCAACATTGCCACCCACTTTGTCGGCATCCCGTTGATTGTGGTGGCGGTGGCGGTGTTGCTGTCTCGTCCGCAATGGGCTGGGGGTTGGCTTTCACCGGCGGTGCTGGTCGCGCTGGCGTCGGCGTGGTTCTACGTGCGCCTGGAGTTGCGCCTTGGGGTGTTGATGACGGTGTTGCTGGGGCTGTGCATTTGGGCGGGCCAGGTCCTGGCGCAGCAAAGCACGCTGGTCTGGTTGAGCAGTGGCGTGGCGATGTTTGTGATCGGCTGGGCGATCCAGTTTGTCGGTCACCACTATGAAGGGCGCAAACCGGCGTTTGTCGATGATGTGACGGGGTTGATTGTCGGGCCGTTGTTTGTGGTGGTTGAGTTGGCGTTTTTGCTCGGGTTGCGGCATGAGCTGAAAGAGCAGATCGAGGCGCGGGCGGGGGGTGTGCGGGTCAATCCAAACAAAGCGGCGGCCTGAGCGGATCTGTAGGAGCTGGCTTGCCGGCGAAAGCGGTGTGTATGACACACCGCGTCATCGTTGATCGCTGGCAAGCCAGCTCCTACAGGTCAGAGGTTGGCGACCTTCTGCCAGACCTTCGGCTTGAAGAACAGCGTCTCGCCCTTGGCCAACCCGATCAGGCTGTCGTGATCCTTGACCACTTCGGCTTCGATCAGATCACTCTGGCCTTCGACCTTCAGCGTCACCCGCGTCGTCGCACCCAACGGACGGATATCGCGCACTTGCGCGGCGTGGTGATCTTCCAGTTCATGGCGCGACAGCGACACCTCGTGCGGACGGAACAGCACATGATTGTCTTCGCCCAGGTGCAGACGGTTCGAATCACCGAGGAAGTGATAAACGAAATCGCTGGCTGGATTTTCGTAGACGTCACCCGGTGCGCCGATCTGCTCGATCACGCCCTTGTTCATCACCACGATGCGGTCGGCGACTTCCATCGCTTCTTCCTGGTCGTGGGTCACGAAAACGGACGTCAGGTTGATGTCTTCGTGCAGACGCGCCAACCAGCGACGCAGCTCTTTACGAACCTTGGCGTCGAGGGCGCCGAAGGGTTCGTCGAGCAGCAGCACTTTCGGCTCCACCGCCAGGGCACGGGCCAGGGCGATACGCTGACGCTGGCCACCGGACAGTTGTTCCGGATAACGATCCGACAGCCAATCCAGCTGCACCATGTTCAGCAGTTCGTGCACCTTGGTCGCGATCTGGCTTTCGCTCGGGCGCTGGTTTTTCGGCTTCATGCGCAGGCCGAACGCGACGTTGTCGAACACCGTCATGTGGCGGAACAAAGCGTAGTGCTGGAACACGAAACCGACGTTGCGATCACGCACGTCGTGGCCGGAAACGTCTTCGCCGTGGAACACGATATTGCCCTGATCCGGGGTTTCCAGGCCGGCGATGATCCGCAGCAACGTGGTCTTGCCGCAGCCCGACGGGCCGAGCAGCGCGACCAGTTCGCCGCTCTGGATGTCCAGGCTGATGTTGTCCAGGGCCTTGAACGCATTGAAATTCTTGCTGACGTTACGCACTTCGATCGACATGAATTATTCCTCCGCGGCGCTGGCGCGCAGGCGGTTGATACGGTTTTCGCTCCACTGCTTGAGCAGCAGGATGAAGAGCGCCAGGATCAGCAACAGGCTCGCCACGGCGAACGCGGCCACGTGGTTGTATTCGTTGTAGAGGATCTCGACGTGCAGCGGCAAGGTGTTGGTCACCCCGCGAATGTGCCCGGAAACCACCGACACCGCACCGAATTCACCCATGGCCCGCGCGGTACAGAGCACCACGCCGTAGATCAGGCCCCATTTGATGTTGGGTACGGTGACGTGCCAGAACATCTGCCAGCCATTGGCCCCGAGCAAGCGCGCGGCCTCCTCTTCCTGGGTGCCCTGCTCCTGCATCAGCGGGATCAGCTCACGGGCCACGAACGGCACGGTGACGAATATCGTCGCCAGCACGATGCCTGGCAAGGCGAAGACGATCTGGATGTCGTGGTCCTGCAACCACGGGCCGAACAGGCCCTGGGCGCCGAACATCAACACATAGACCAGGCCGGCGATGACCGGCGATACCGAGAACGGCAGGTCGATCAGGGTCACCAGCATGCTCTTGCCGCGGAACGAGTACTTGCTCACGCACCACGCGGCACTGACGCCGAACACCAGGTTCAACGGCACCGAAATCAGTACGGCAATCAACGTCAGCTTCAGCGCCGACAGTGCGTCGGGTTCGAAGATCGCGGTGAAGAACGCACCCAGGCCGTTTTTCAAACCCTGGGACACCACGATGAACAGCGGCAGCAACAGGAACAGCGCAAAAATCAGCCAGCCAAGGCCGATCAGGATTCGCCGCGAGGTCGCGCTGCCACGGCGGGCAGCGTTGGCCGAAGAGGCGGCAGCAATAGACGATTGGGACATTGTTCGCGCCTCCCTATGGGGTTTCGATGCGCCGCTGCAGCAAGTTGATCAGCAGCAACAGAATGAAGGAAACCACCAGCATCAGTACACCAATGGAGGTAGCGCCGGTGTAATCGTACTGGTCTAGCTTGACCATGATCAGCAGCGGCAGGATCTCGGTTTTCATCGGCATGTTACCGGCGATGAAAATCACTGAACCGTACTCGCCGACCCCGCGGGCAAAGGCCAGGGCAAAACCGGTCAACCAGGCCGGAAGCAATGCCGGCACCAGGATATGACGGAACACCTGCAACGGTTTTGCACCCAGGCACGCCGCCGCTTCTTCCACTTCACGGGGAATATCGGCCAGCACGGGCTGTACGGTACGTACTACGAATGGAAGTGTCACAAAAGTGAGGGCAAGGGTGATGCCCAAGGGGGTGTAGGCGATCTTGAAACCCAGATCCGCCGCAAACTGACCCACCAGGCCGGTTGGGGTGTACAGCGCGGTCAGCGCAATACCGGCCACGGCGGTGGGCAATGCGAAGGGCAAATCGATCATCGCATCGATGATTTTGCGTCCCGGGAAGGTATAGCGCACCAGCACCCAGGCCAGCAGCGTGCCGATGATGCCGTTGATGATCGCCGCGTACAGGGCGGTGCCGAAGCTCAGCTTCAACGCCGCCAGCACCCTTGGCGCCGAGATGATTGCCCAGAACTGATCCCAGGTGAGTTGAGCGGCATGCACGAACATCGCCGCCAGTGGTATGAGCACAATCAGGCTGAGGTACACCAAGGTGTAGCCCAGCGTCAGCCCGAAGCCGGGTATGACGGGGGAGATACGACGCGACATAAAAGTCCCTGGTTGAGAATGCACAAAGCCTCGAATCGCGATTCGAGGCTCCTTGATGGCTATTTAAGATTACTGCGCCTGGTAGATCTGGTCGAATACGCCGCCGTCGTTGAAGAATTTCGGCTGCGCGGTTTTCCAGCCGCCGAAGTCTTTGTCGATGGTCACCAGGTCCAGTTTCGGGAACTGCTGGGCGTATTTGGAGGCAACATCCTTGTCCCGTGGACGATAGAAGTTTTTCGCCGCAATTTCCTGGCCCGCCGGGCTGTAAAGGTGCTTGAGGTAGGCTTCGGCGATCTGCTCGTTGCCCTTCTTCTCGGCGTTCTTGTCGACCACCGCCACTGGCGGCTCGGCAAGGATCGACAGCGAAGGCACGACAATTTCGAACTTGTCGGCGCCGCCATCTTCTTTCAGGGCCAGGAACGCTTCGTTTTCCCACGCCAGCAACACGTCACCCTGGCCGTTGTTGACGAAGGTAATGGTCGAACCGCGAGCACCGGTGTCCAGCACTGGCACGTGCTTGAACAGGGTTTGCACGTATTCCTTGGCCTTGGCTTCGTCACCGCCATTTGCTTTCAGGCCATAGGCCCAGGCGGCGAGGAAGTTCCAGCGCGCACCGCCTGAGGTTTTCGGGTTCGGGGTGATCACCGACACGTCGTTCTTGACCAGGTCGCCCCAGTCCTTGATGCCTTTAGGGTTGCCCTTGCGCACCAGGAACACGATGGTCGAGGTGTACGGCGTGCTGGCTTCCGGCAGACGCTTCTGCCAGTCCGCCGGCAGGGTCTTGCCGAGTTTGGCGATTTCGTCGATGTCTCCGGCCAGGGCCAGGGTCACCACGTCGGCGCGCAGGCCGTCGATCACCGCCCGGCCCTGTTTACCCGAGCCACCGTGGGATTGCTGGATTTTCACGCTGTCGCCGGGATTACTTTTCTTCCAGAAATTGACGAATTCAGCGTTGTAATCCTGGTAGAGCTCGCGGGTCGGGTCGTACGACACGTTGAGCAGTTCGTAATCCTTGGCGACCGCAGAACCGGCAAACAGGGCACTGGCCAGGGCGGCCAAAGCGAAATGGCGAATCGACGACATGGTGAAAGCTCCTGGAATTCTAATTGTGTTGGCTATTTCTTATGGATTTCTGGGATCGCGGTGTCGGCTCAAAAAATCGCTTCAGGCAGGTTTGTTGCCCGGTTGCTGCAAGCGGAATTTCTCTTTTCGTTCTATCTGAACCACCTGGGCGTTGTGCACGGTGATTTCCACCGCGCCAAAACGCAGATCGCGCAGGGCGCTCTGGATTTCGCGCAGGATGGTTGCTTCGTCCTGGCCGTCAACGCTACGTAGAGATGCGCTCATGGTGCTGCTCCTTCGACTTAGAGGTTGCCTGGCAGTGGCGGCACTGCTTGCGGCGTGAGACCAATAGTAGAGAGGCGCGGATATTCTTAAAAAGACTATTTAAGAATGTTTATATAACCAGAAGACATTATTTGGCGGGACAAGGGTTTGCGGCGTTGAAGATCAAAAGATCGCAGCCTGCGGCAGCTCCTACAGCGTCCAATCCAGCTCCGTTGCTGGCACCGGCCGCCCAAACCAGTAACCCTGCCCCAGATCACTGCCATGCTCGAGCAGAAACGCCGCCTGTTCGACCTGCTCGATGCCCTCGGCTTGTACCTGCAGGCCCATGCTCTGTGCCAGGGCGATGATGACCCGCACAATGGCTGCGTCGTCCTCGTCCCTCGGCAATCCGGCGACAAAACCCTGGTCGATCTTGAGTTTCTGTACCGGCAAGCGCTTGAGCCGCAACAGCGACGAATAACCCGTGCCGAAATCATCGATGGCCAGCCGCACACCCAATTCCCGTAGCCGGTGCATGTGCTCAAGCGCGACCTCCGGATCTTCCATCACCGCGCTCTCGGTGACTTCCAGCTCCAGGCAGTCCGGGTCCAGGCCGGTTTCGCGCAGCACCTGAGCCACTTGCTGGTACAGCTCGCGGCCGGCGAACAGTCGCGATGAAACATTCACCGCGACAAACGACAGCTTCACGCCCGCCTGTTGCCACTGGCACATCTGCTGGCAGGCCTGGCGCATCACCCAGGCATCGATCCGGGCGATAAGCCCGGTTCGTTCGGCCACCGGAATGAATTGCGCCGGAGACACCAGACCGCGCTGCGGATGCTCCCAGCGCACCAGCGCCTCTACGCCGACCAGGCGACCACTCTTGAGATCGTGAACTGGCTGGTAAAACACCCGCAGCTCGTCTTGTTCAAGGGCCCTGCGCAGTTCAGAAGCGGTCTCGACCCGCTGCCGGGCCTGGGCCGTCAACGCTTCGGTGTAAAGGGCATAGCCATCACGCCCGCCGCTCTTGGCCTTGAACAGCGCCGAGTCGGCGTTGCGCAATAACTGCTCGGCACTCAAGGCGTCACTGGGGAACAGGCTGATACCGATGCTGGCGTTGATGAACAGCCGATGCCCGTGGATATCGAAAGGCTCCTTGAGGCCCTCGATGATCCGCTGGGCCAGCGCCGCGGCCTGCATCAATTGCGGACAGCTCTCGGCCAGCACGGCGAACTCATCACCACCCAGGCGCGCAAAGGTGATTGCGGGGTCGAGCATCGCAGTCAGGCGTTCGGCCACCGCCTTGAGTACTTGGTCACCGATCGAGTGCCCAAGGCTGTCGTTGATCATCACGAAGTGATCCAGATCGATCATCAGCAACGCGCAACCCCGCTTGTGGATCTGCGCCGACGCCAGGGCATGCGTGGCACGGTCGGTGAACAGCAGGCGATTGGGCAGGCCGGTAAGCGGATCGTGATGGGCCAGGTGCCTCAGTTCGTTTTCCGAGTCCTTGATGGCGCTGATATCGGAAAATACCGCCACGAAATGACTGCAACGCCCCAGGTCGTCGTGAATCATGCGAATGGTCTGCCATTGCGGATAGATTTCGCCGCTTTTGCGCCGGTTCCAGATTTCGCCGCTCCACTCGCCGACGCTGTTGAGGGTGGCGAACATCGCCTGATAGAAGGCCGGTGGATGATGCCCTGACTTGAACAGACTGGGTTGATGCCCCAGCACTTCTTCACGCTGATAGCCGGTGATCGCCATGAAGGCGCGGTTCACATGCACGATCAGCCCCTGGTGATCGGTGACCAACACGCCTTCACGGGTGCAATCGAACACGGCGGCCGCCTGGCGCAGACGCTCGCGGTCTTCACTTCGTTCGGGCAATTTCGCGTCGACACCCAGGCAACGCAACAATCGCGTCCGGGCCATGAAGATCAAGCCGGCGCTCACCACCACCCAGGCATAACCGTTGATCAGTTGCCAGCGTAAGCGCTCGGCCGAGTTATCGAATAAACTGCTCAATAAATAGCCACTGAACAGCATCCAGATGACGGAAATCAGCAGGTAGAGCAGCGCTGCACGCACGGCATCGCGATAACTGGCAGACATAAGGCTGTCCATGTCCCTACGAAAAAGTCGGGATTATAGTTTAAAGACACATCCTGCCACTCTTATCTGAAAGGGCGACTGGTTTTATCTGTCCGCTTGGTGATAATGCATCGGCTGTTTTTTCTTTTTCGAGGGCCCAATAGCCTATGTGGTACCAAGGTTTTCTCGGCTTGTCGCCCTGGTCTCTGGTGGCAGTCACCTTGCTGATGACCCACGTCACGATCATCGGCGTCACGGTCTATCTGCACCGTTACTCAGCCCATCGCTCGCTTGAGCTGAATGCTGGCCTGAAACATTTCTTCCGCTTCTGGCTGTGGCTGACCACGGCGCAGAACACTCGCGAGTGGACCGCCATCCATCGCAAGCATCACGCCAAGTGCGAAACCGTCGACGACCCGCACAGCCCGGTGATCAAGGGTTTGTCCACCGTGCTGCGCAAAGGCGCCGAGTTGTATCGCGCCGAAGCGGAAAACCCCGAGACACTGCGCATCTACGGCAAGAACTGCCCCGATGACTGGATCGAACGCAACGTCTACACCCGCTTCCCACTGCTGGGCGTGGCGATCATGGGCGTTATCGACCTGCTGCTGTTCGGCACCATCGGCATCACCATCTGGGCCATCCAGATGATGTGGATCCCGGTGTGGGCCGCCGGCGTGGTCAATGGCCTGGGCCATGCCGTCGGCTACCGCAACTTCGAGTGTCGCGATGCAGCGACCAACCTGGTGCCCTGGGGCATCCTGATCGGTGGTGAAGAGCTGCATAACAACCATCACACCTACCCTAACTCGGCAAAACTGTCGGTGAAGAAGTGGGAGTTCGACCTGGGCTGGGCCTGGATCCAGGTGTTCAGCTTCCTGCGCCTGGCCAAGGTCCAGCGGGTCGCGCCGATTGCCCACCGCGTCGAAGGCAAGGGCAACCTGGACATGGACACCGCGATGGCGATCCTCAACAACCGCTTCCAGATCATGGCCCAGTACCGCAAGCTGGTGATCGGGCCGTTGGTCAAGCAAGAGCTGGAAAAGGTCGATCACTCGGTGCGCCACCAGTTCCATCGCGCCAAGCGTTTGCTTTCGCGGGAAACCAGCCTGCTGGACGACAAGCACCACGTTCGTATCCAGACCATGCTCGAACACAGCCAGGCGCTGAAGGTCATCTACGAGAAACGCCTGGCCTTGCAGCAGATCTGGGTCAAGACCAGCTCAAATGGCCACGACATGCTGGCCGCCATCAAGGATTGGGTACACGAAGCGGAAGCCAGCGGGATTCAATCCCTGCGTGACTTTGCCGATCAGTTGAAGACCTATTCCCTGCGCCCAAGCGCTGCCTGACACCGTTGATCGGTGCGCCCTTTAGCAGGGCGCACCCTTCGGAACTTCGCTACAAATCCCTTATCTCAAAGACACTTCGCCATCCTGGCGGGCTTGAACGTGGCCGCTTCGAACCTGGAGCGACGCACGCCCTTTGAGATTTGTGTCGATGGTCAACAATCAACAAGACTCATCCCCTGTGCAGTGGCCCGAGGCCGCGCAAACCCTGATGGCGCTGATGCACGCCCAGGGCGAGGTGGCGCGCCTGAGCGAGCGTGAACAGCTGTTCAGCACCTTGCTGGTGAGCGTCAACGCGGTGCTGTGGGCATTCAACTGGGAAACCCGTCAGGTGCTGTATGTCAGCCCTGCCTATGAGCGGATTTTCGGCCGCAGCGCCGACCTGCTGCTGGCCGACTACAACCAATGGCGCGACAGCATTTACCCCGACGACCTCGAGTACGCCGAGCGCAGCCTGGCGGACGTGCTGGTCAAGGGCGCCGTTGAAGATCGCGAGTACCGGATCATGACCGCCGACGGGCAGCTGCGCTGGCTCAGCGACAAGTGCTTCATCAACCGTCAGGCCGAGCCTGGTCAGCCGGTGATCATTGTCGGCATCGCTGAAGACATCACCGACAAGAAGCAACTGGAGTCCGAACTGCAACGGCTGGCGACCACCGACGCCCTGACCCGCAGCAGCAACCGCCGGCATTTCTTCGAAGGTGCCGAGCAGGAATTCGAACAGGCGCGACAACAGGGCACGCCGCTGTCGTTCCTCATGCTGGACATCGATGATTTCAAGGTGATCAACGACACCTATGGCCACCAGGAAGGCGACAACGTGCTGCAGCACATTGCCGACAGCGGCCGCGCGGCGCTGCGCCGCGGCGATCTGTTCGGGCGCATTGGCGGCGAGGAATTCGCCGCGGTGTTCCCCGGTTGCACGCCGCAGATGGCCCTGCAGGTGGCTGAGCGCGTGCAACGGGAGATTCAGAGCCTGAGCTTCAACCATGATGGCCAGACGTTCGGCATCACCGTCAGCCAGGGCCTGACCAGCCTTACGGCCGAGGATGAAAGCGTGGAAAACCTGTTTGCCCGGGCGGATGCGGCAATGTACGAGGCCAAGCGCCAGGGCAAGAATCGCATCATCACCGCCTGAACGGCACGGTCCCTGTAGGAGCTGGCTTGCCAGCGAAAGCGGCGTACCTGACTCACCGCGCTGTCTGGATTCGCTGGCAAGCCAGCTCCTACAAAGGGCGGTGTAAGGCTTATTTCTTGCGCATCCTTACCAACTCCGGCAAGCCAATCCTCAGCAACCGCGCCGTCCGGCTATTGGCCAGCGTCTCAAGGCCCTCATGCTCGTTCAGGCGCGCCAGTTGCGCCGCCATGTTCATCACCAGGGCTTCACGGGAGTAAACCCCGCCACCGAGCTGGTAAGCGGCTGCAATCAGCTGTCGCAGCTCCAACGGCAGACGCCAGCGGGTGCGCAACGCCGAACCGTAGGCGGCACTGAACTCGGCCAATGCCTCGCCCACTTGCTCCTGCTCGTCCAGTTCGCCACCGGCCTGTTTCCATTCCTGCAAACAGCGCAACAACGCCAGGTCGCCCAGTCGATGCAGCATGCCGGCGCAGTAGCAACGCGCCTGGTCCAGGTCCAGCAAGCGCGCCAGCGTTCGCGCGTACTCGGCGGTGTGCAGCGACAAATCCCAGTAACGCTCGGCATAGTCCGCCAGCTGCGGATCGCTGAGCCGAGCACTGCGCTTGAGCGTCAGGCCCAGGATCAGGTTCATGCTTTGCCCGGTGCCCAACCGGTGCAGGGCCTGGCTCAGGGTCTGCACAGCGGTGCCATGGTGCTGGGCGGCACTGTTGGCGGCGGCGATCAGCACGGCGGTAACCTGTGGATCGGTGCGGATCTCGTCTTCCAGCACCGTCAGATCCAGGCCGTTGGGGTTGAGGCTTCGTTTGACCGCCACTTGCACGTCAGTCATCAGCGGCGCGCCCTCCGCCAGCTCGCGGCGGCGCTCAAGGAACACCGGCAAGGTCATGCCTGGCGCCAGCGCCGGCACTTCGCACGACACCTCTTCCCCAGCGTTGAGCAGCAACACCTGCAGGCGCTGGGTCAGGCTGGCCATGTTCAGGGGTTTGGTCAGGTAAGCAGCAGGGGCCAGCGGCAAGGCCTCACGCACGCTCGCACTGTCGTTGCGGCTGCTCATCAGAATGAACGGCAACGGTGGATTGCGTTTGCGCTGACGCACACTGCGCAACACATTCAGGCCATCGACGCCTGGCAACCCCCAGTCGGCGATGACCAGGTCGTAAGGGTTTGACGCCAGCAACTCCAGCGCCTGCTGACCATCGGCACACAAATCCAGCCGTGCATCGCAGCGAACGTTCAACAACACTTCCTTGAGCAGATCCCGGGACCACGGGTCGGCCTCGGCGATCAACACTCGCGGAATCGCGGGTAAAATGACGACTGTCATACAGCTCTCCCTGGCAATCCGTGAACCTTAAGCCAAAGCCGGCCACCGGATACAGCGCTAATACGCGGGTTGTGTTTTCGGGGGTATGAAAAAACCCGCCGAAGCGGGTTTTTTGTGAAGCAGGTCACACTCGGTGATCAGAGCTCGGAGAAGCACTCTTCGATGATCGCCAGGCCTTTGTCCAGTTGCTCGTCCGGCGAAGTCAGCGGTACCAGGACGCGCAGAACGTTGCCGTAGGTGCCGCAGGACAGCAGGATCAGGCCCTTGTCGCGAGCCTTGGCCACAACGGACGCTACAGCTGCAGCGTTCGGCTTGTGGCTGTCGCCGTTTTCGAACAGCTCGACCGCGATCATCGCGCCCAGGGCACGCACTTCACCGATCACCGGGTACTTGGCCTGGATGGCTTTCAGGCCAGTCACCAGACGCTCGCCGACTGCCTTGCAGCGGTCCAGCAGGTGCTCTTCTTCGAACACTTCCATCACGGCCAGGGCCGCGGCGCAAGCGATCGGGCTACCGGCGTAGGTGCCGCCCAGGCCGCCTGGAGCGATGGCGTCCATGTATTCGGCCTTGCCGCACACACCGGCCAGCGGGAAGCCGCCAGCGATGGATTTGGCGAAGGTGGTCAGGTCGGCAGCAACGCCCATCTGTTCCATGGCGAAGAACGTACCGGTACGGCCAGCGCCAGTCTGTACTTCGTCAGCGATCAGCAGGATGCCGTGCTGGTCGCACAGGGCACGCAGACGCTTCATGAATTCTTTCGGCGCGACGTAGAAACCACCTTCGCCCTGAACCGGCTCGATGATGATCGCGGCGATGTCTTTTGGCTCGGCATCGTTCTTGAAGATGCGTTCGATGGAAGCGATCGAATCGTCGATGCTCACACCGTGCAGTTCGTTCGGGTACAGCGCGCGGAAGATGCCGCCTGGCATCAGGCCCATGCCGGCCGAGTAAGGCACGACTTTACCGGTCAGGCCCAGGGTCATCATGGTGCGACCGTGGTAAGCGCCGGTGAACGCGATCACGCCGGCACGGCCAGTGGCGGCACGGGCGATCTTGATCGAGTTTTCCACGGCTTCGGAGCCGGTGGTGACCAGCAGGGTTTTCTTGGCGAAATCACCAGGCACCTTGGCGTTGATTTTTTCGCACACTTCTACGTACGGTTCGTAAGCCAGTACCTGGAAGCAGGTGTGGGTCAGCTTGTTCAGCTGCTCGGTCACGGCCGCGATGATTTTCGGGTGCACGTGGCCGGTGTTCAGTACAGCGATACCGCCAGCGAAGTCGATGAACTCACGACCTTCAACGTCGGTCACGGTCGCGTTCTTCGCGGATTCGGCGAAAATCGGGTGAATCTGGCCAACACCACGTGGAACAGCATTGGTACGGCGGGCCATCAAATCAGCGTTAGTCTTGCTCATTACATTCCTCATTCGCCGCTCATCGGTCGGCGTGGTTCAAGGATTAAGCGGTGGGGAGGTAACTGAGGCAGCATGCGATGATCGACTGCCACAGCTTTCCCGACCACAGAGAAAATTCCGGTTTGAAGCAGCGCAAAGGGACAGCGCTCTCGTGCCCTTTGCGCTTGAAGCAATGCCCTGCTGGGCTTATCCCTTCGAGCTTAGATGCCCAGGCAGAGGTATTTGATTTCCAGGTAATCTTCGATGCCGTACTTGGAGCCTTCACGGCCCAGGCCCGAGGCCTTGATACCGCCGAACGGCGCGACTTCGTTGGAGATCAGCCCGGTGTTGACGCCGACCATGCCGTATTCCAGGGCTTCAGCCACACGGAACACACGACCCAGGTCGCGAGCATAGAAGTACGAGGCCAGGCCGAACTCGGTGTCGTTGGACATCGCGATCACGTCGGCTTCGTCTTTGAAGCGGAACAGCGGCGCCAGTGGGCCGAAGGTTTCTTCCTTGGCCACGGCCGCGTTGTTCGGCACGTTGGTCAGGATGGTCGGCTCGAAGAAGTTACCTTCCATCGATTTGCCGCCGGACAGCACCGTGGCGCCTTTGGCAACGGCGTCGGCAATGTGCTCTTGCACCTTGGCCACGGCTTTTTCGTCGATCAGCGGACCAGTGGTGGTGCCGTCTTCCAGACCGTTACCGATCTTCAGCTTGGCCACGGCCACTTTCAGTTTCTCGGCGAACGCGTCGTAGACCGAATCCTGAATATACAGGCGGTTGGCGCAGACGCAGGTCTGGCCGTTGTTGCGGTACTTGGAAATGATCGCGCCTTCGACGGCCTTATCCAGGTCCGCGTCGTCGAACACGATGAACGGCGCGTTGCCGCCCAGTTCCAGGGACACTTTCTTGATGTCCTTGGCGCATTCCGACATCAGCTGGCGACCGATTTCGGTCGAACCGGTGAAGGAGAGCTTGCGCACGATCGGGTTGCTGGTCAGCTCGCTGCCGATGTCGCCGGCGCTACCGGACACCACGCTGAACACGCCAGCCGGGATGCCCGCACGCTGGGCCAGTTCAGCCAGGGCGAATGCCGAGAACGGAGTTTGCGAAGCAGGCTTGAGCACCATGGTGCAACCGGCGGCCAGGGCCGGGCCGGCTTTACGGGTGATCATGGCAGCCGGGAAGTTCCACGGGGTGATGGCAGCGGTCACGCCGATAGGCTGCTTGATCACGATCAGGCGCTTGTCTGGCTGGTGGCCCGGAATCACGTCACCGTAGATGCGCTTGGCTTCTTCGGCGAACCACTCGATGAACGATGCGGCGTAAACGATTTCGCCCTTGGCTTCGGCCAATGGCTTGCCCTGCTCCAGGGTCATCAGGCGAGCCAGGTCGTCCTGGTTCTCGATGATCAGCTCGTACCAGCGACGCAGCTTGTTCGCACGTTCTTTGGCGGTCAGTGCACGCCAGGCCGGCAGCGCTTTGTCAGCGGCTTCGATTGCACGGCGGGTTTCGGCAGCGCCCATTTTCGGCACGGTGCCCAGAATTTCGCCCGTTGCCGGGTTGTTGACCTTGATCGTCTGACCATTGTCCGCATCAACCCAAGCGCCATCGATGAAGGCTTGCTGGCGGAACAACTGGGTGTCTTTAAGCTGCATGTCGGCTTTCCTTAACAGCACCGCGGCAGGCGCGGAGCAAATTATGATTGTAGAAAGGCGCCTCAGTAGGCTGCCGTCAGGGAAATCATTCACCGGGCTGAAGCACATAAATAGCGCACTGATTCAAATCGTGCGGTTCAGCACCCAGACAAGAGCGTTTGAAATCTCAAACGAATCCTAGGATCAAAGGGGGTAAAGGACAATAGGCCGTTCGAAAAAAAGAACGAAAACCTCTTTTTTGCTGCAAATTTCTGATCAACGTAGCAAACGCAGGTTACGCTTTAAAAAAACACAGGCGATTCAGCAGCATGGACGCCTGCAACGCATATGAGTATCATGGCGCCCGCTGCACCAGTAGCTCAGCTGGATAGAGTACTGCCCTCCGAAGGCAGGGGTCGTGGGTTCGAATCCCGCCTGGTGCACCATACGTAAAATCGAGAAAGCCTCAGGCCGTAGGGTCTGGGGCTTTTTTGTGGGTGCTCGGTTTATCTGAACGGCTACGAAATGATAAAAGGTGCAGCGAACGTCGAGTTGCCTCTAACGCTGAATTCAGCGTCCTGCACAACTCGCTGCCAAGGAGTGCAAGGTGATATGCAAATGATGCAAGGCTATCCAAAGCCGTGGCAGAGCTACCAAATGCAGCTTGATTTGCTGATGGTTCGAGGAATGGTTGTAACAGACCAAGCCAAAGCGCTGGAATATCTGGAGCGCATAGGTTACTACCGCCTAAGCGGTTACTGGTTTGCATTCCGCGAACGCACTGAGCTCTGCTGCCCACTCGATCAACAAGCTCGTACAAAGCCAACCAGGACGAAGCCGACTCGACTTCCGCTCGACAGTTTCAAGCCTGGCACGACATTCCAGAACGCAGTCGACCTGTACGTCTTCGATAAGAAACTGCGACTGTTGACCATGGATGCCTTGGAGCGCATTGAAATTGCTTTACGGGTTGACATTTCCCACGGGCTCGGCAAACACGAAAAGTTTGCCTACCTACGACCTGATCTGTTCCATGAAAGCTTTTCCACTCGACTGGACGGTAAAACCGGACTGACTAAACATCATGCCTGGCTTGGTAAACACGCTGCGTTGATCAATCGCTCGAACGAAGACTTCATTCGCCACAACAAGGAAAAGTACGGACTTCCATTGGCGGTGTGGGTGGCATGCGAGGTTTGGGACTTCGGCACGCTTTCGACGCTTTACGCTGGCATGGCCGAGGCAGACCAAGATGCTATTTCGCAGGAGTACGGCATCAGCAACGGCAGGGTTTTCGCCAGTTGGCTGCGCAGCCTGAATTATCTACGCAACGTCTGCGCCCATCACAGTCGTCTGTGGAACCGAAATATTGTCGATCAACCGAAGCTGCCATCTGAGGACCAAGCGCCAACCTTGTCAGCTTTCCATGATGACGCACACCGCCGGGCTCGTCCGTTCATGCTTTTGTGCATCACCCAGCATCTGATGAAAGTCATCAACCCATCATCGAGTTGGGGAAAACGATTGAAGGCGTTGCTGGAAAACGATTTCCCTGATCTGACGCATCTGGACCTCAGCCTGGAAGGGATGGGAGTCGACCCAGACTGGAAAAAGCGCGACTGGTAAGCGGAAAAATTTCAGGCAATAAAAAACCCCTGAGCAATCTCAACGCCGAAGCGCATCAACCGACAGGGGCCGTGTTGTGGCCGATTATAAGGTTTGAGGACATCTCGTCAACTGCCGACAAGCAGGCCATGACTCCCGACTTTCCGTTCCGCAATATGAAAGAGAAACCATACATTCAAGAGTGTCTTGCGACTCGTAACCCTTCGAATTGCTGTTAATCATCCTTTGGCGGCAGCAGCTTATTCACTCCGTCGTCCAGTCAAACTCGTCGTATTCATCGTCCTCGTCGTCCTCGAACTCTTCCCCTTCAAGAACATCTTCTTCCTCAGCATTAGCCTCTTCCTGCTGATTCAGCAGAAAATCCTTACGGCTCTCGGTAATTGCCCGCCGTAATTCCTCGCCCTTTTCCGGGCAGTTGAGCATTTGGGCGATGCGGTCGATTTTTTTTGTCACGGCATCCTCCAACGCATCGACTATGGCCCGATAGTGCGCGCTTTCGGGCCTTGATGCCAAATCGTCGAGCGTTGGGCCGATCAGTTTTTCTGCAGATCCTTGAGTCGGGCGCTGAGGTTTTCTTCGGGAAAGCGTTTGTGCAGGTCGGCCAGCAGTTTGTCGGCGGCTTGCTTGTGCCCGGTTTTTTGCAGGTGCAGCACTTCGCGCAATTGCTCATCCAGGGATTTCACCGGGGGCGCGGCGCGCTTGCTGGACTCGGCTTCGTCCGCCATGTCGGCGCTGAAGGATTCTGCTTGTGCCGGGGCTGCCGATTCCGCCATTGGTGCGGCGGGGGCCGGGGCGTTGAGGGAACGGGCCAGCGCTGGCGGCGCTGCTTCGGCTTCCTGTTTGGCCACCGGTGCCGCAGGCGCGAAGTCGTAGCTGGGTACTTGCTCAGGCGAACGCTGGACCAGCGAGAGCATCAGCGCGATGCCGACGAGGCTGGCGAATGCCACTTGCCAGCGGGGTTGCTGGCAGCCGCGAAGCCAGCGTTGCCACAGGCCTGGCTTCGGTGCAGGCACTGCGCTGCGTGCGGCGGCCAGGATCGACGTGTCGAGATGCGCCGGGGGTTCGCCGGTGGCGTGCTCGCGGTAATGTTCTAGCGTTCGGTCGGTTGTGTGCTTGGCGTCAGTCATGTCAGTACCTCCTCGGCCAGCAGCCGACGCAGTTTTTGCTGGGCGTAACGCAAGCGGCTCTTGACGGTTTCCAGCGGTGTTTCGGTGAGGGTGGCGATCTGCGGCAAATCGAGATCGCTGTAGGCGCGCAGCAGGAACACTTCCCGCTGGTCGGCGGGCAAGGCTTGCAGGGCGGCCTCCAGACGCTGGCTGTCACGGCTCAGGCTCAGCAGTTGCTCGGGATCGGTGGTGTCATCGGGCAGAGCATGGGCTTGTTCGTCATAGCTGTCGTGCAGCGGTTGGTGGACGCCATGTTTGCGCCAGTGATCGATCAAGCGGTTGCGGGCAATCTGGTAGAGCCAGGTACGAAAAGTCGCCCGACCTTGTGGCTGACTGCCGCTGCGGATCAGGCTCAGCCAGGTTTCCTGATAGACCTCCTCGGCGAGTTCAGGCCTGCCGCTCAACCCCAACAGAAATCGATATAAGCCCTGGCGGTGGCGCGCGTACAGAATCTCGAACGCCCCACCGTCGCCCTCGCGATAACGGGCCAGCAGCGCTTCGTCGCTGCTGGCCTCGGCGCTGCTTGCGGGCGCAAATAGCTGGCTGATGAACCCCTTCAATCGGCTCACTATTCAATCCGTCGTTCAGTGGCAGTTGGATTCGACGCGGTGGTGGTGCGCAGGCTCTGCGCCAGTTCCACCAATTGCACGAACTCGCTGCGCAGGCCGAAACGGTCATCGCCCCGGGCGCCGTGGGCCAGCGCTTCGGTGTCCTTGAGGCTGAACTCGCCGGTGTAGCGTCCGTCCTTGAGCTGTTGGGAAAAAGCAGCCACTGCTGCAGCAAAGCGCAGGTCATCGCTTGCTTTGCCAATCGGGGAATCAACGATCGGGCGTTCGATCAAGCGACTTTTCCCACCTTCCGGCAACTGATAACGCACCCGCAGCATCGCCAATTCGCCATGCTTTTCAGCAATAGCGGCGCCCGGTTGAGCGTAGCGCAGCGGTTCCAGCCAGCCCTTCTCACCCTTGGGGACAATTTCGTACAACGCAGTCACAGTATGTCCTGCACCGATTTCACCGGCATCGACCTTGTCATTGCTAAAATCCTCACGTTTCAACGCACGGTTTTCATAACCCAGCAGGCGATACTCGCTGACTTGCGCGGGGTTGAACTCCACTTGCAGCTTGACGTTTTTCGCCACGACGGCAAGGGTTGAGCCGAGTTGATCCACCAGCACCTTGCGCGCCTCACGCAGGTTGTCGATGTAGGCGTAGTTGCCATCGCCGGCATCGGCCAGTTGTTCCATCAGGTGTTCATTGTAGTTATCCACACCGAAACCCAGGGTGGTCAGAGATACACCCGTCTTGCGTTTATCCACAGCCATTTGTTTGAGGCTGTCGAAGTCGCTGACTCCAACGTTGAAGTCACCGTCAGTGGCCAATAGAACGCGGTTGATGCCCTTGGGGATAAACGCCTGTTGCGCCTGTTGATAAGCCAGTTCGATGCCCGAGGCTCCGGCGGTTGAACCGCCTGCAGTCAATTGCTCGATGGCTGTACGAATCTTCGCTTTTTCCCGTCCGGAAGTGGGCTCCAGTACCACGCGCGATTCCCCGGCGTAGATCACCAAGGACACCCGATCCTGATCGCGCAGTTGATCCACCAGCAATTTCAGGGTGCTTTTGACCAACGGGAGGCCCTCGCGGCGATCCATCGAGCCGGACACGTCCACCAGGAACACCAGGTTCGCCGGGGCCAGTTCCGCGGCCGCGCGATCCGAGGCCTTGATGCCGATGCGCAACAAGCGCGTATGCGAATTCCAGGGCGACGCCGCCAGTTCCGTGGTCACGCCGAAGGGCGAGCCATCGGTGGGCAAGGCGTAGTCGTAAGGGAAGTAATTGACCATCTCCTCCAGCCGCACCGCTCCTTCCGGTGGCAATCGCCCCTGGTTGAGCAAACGGCGGACGTTGGCGTAAGCACCGGTATCGACGTCGGCGCTGAAGGTCGAGACCGGTGTTTCGGCGACGCTGTGGATGGGGTTATCTGCCAGGGCCTGGTACTGCTCGCGCTGTTCGTCGCGATATCCCTGTGGATAAGCCTCGCCCGCAGGCATTGGCGCGAAGCCGGCCATCGGTGCGGGTCTGACATTGCGCTTGCTCATCGAGGCGTCAGCGTCGAGCAGTTCGTGATGCACCGACGATTCGGTTTTCAACTCGGCCTGGGCCGGCGATGACACAGAGGCGGAATCGGGCTTGGACGAAACACCACAACCGGTAACGGCCAGTAACAGCCCGGCGGCGAAACCCTGGGCGAGCGGACGCAGAACATGCAGTGGGAGGGACATGGGGCTGACCTCAGGAGGAAATTGATCCATTCATCCTGTGAGACGGACAGCCCGGAAAGTTTGGGTTAACCCGCGCTAAAAAATCTTCAGCGGTGGTAGCGCCGCACCACGCTGCTGTTTCTCAGCACGTGACCTTTGATTTTTTCCAGCAACTGGGTGCGCGTCAGGCCGGCCGGCAGGGCATCTGGGGCCAGGTCCAAGGCGAAGAGCTGGATGATGTAGTGATGTGCGCTGTCGCCAACCGGTGGGCAAGGGCCGACGTACCCTGTCGTGCCTTTGCTGTTGGTGCCACCCACGCCCTCGAGAGCGGACTTGGCGCCGACACCCGCCGCAATCTGGTGGGTGCCGGCCTTGATGCCGTAATGCACCCAATGATCGACGCCCTGGCCTTTTTGCCCGTCCGGGTCGTGCATGACGATGGCGTAGCTGAGCGTGCCTGCAGGGCCGGCGTTCCAGTTCAGCGCTGGCGAGACGTTGTGCCCACCGCACCCCGGGGCATCGCTGGCGGCGGCCGCGGTGAACAGTCGGTCATCCGAGACGCCAGGGATGTTCAGGGTGAAACGCTCCTGGGCCGCCTGTGCCGGAAATTGCACGCAAAGGGCGACTGCTGCGGCCGCCAGCCAAGGGGTCAGAGAGGTCAATCGGGTCATACCGGGAGCACCTTGTGCGGGTGGGGCCGAGGTCGGCGAGCAAACTATAGCCGGACCGTTCGCGCGGTGGCAGTGGGAATTGGATGAACCTCGAGTCAAGCGCCAGACTCTTAATTGAAACGCCGGTCTGGAGAGCAATCATGACCCTGCATCGCGTTGCCCGTGCCGCCGATATACCCGAAGACCGCGGCCTGGAAGTCAGCGTCCAGGACAGCAAGATCCTACTGCTGAAAGTCGGCGATCAATTACGCGCCTATCAAGGCGAATGCCCGCACGCCGGGGCGCCCCTGGCCGAAGGCGCATTCTGTAATGGCCGGCTGACTTGCCCGTGGCACAAGGCGCAGTTTCGGATCGAGGACGGCGGGTTGTGTGAACCGCCCGCCCTGGACAGCCTGAAGCGTTACCCTCTCGAAGTGCGTGACGACGAAGTCTGGGTAGGCGATCAGCCGCTGCAGGACGCCCACACCCCGCCGGCCGATGACGAACGCGTCTTTGTGATTGTCGGTGCGGGCGCTGCGGGCACGGCGGCGGCATCGGCCCTGCGCGAGAAAGGCTTTGGTGGCCGGGTGTTGCTGATCGACCTCGAAACGGCGGGTTATGACCGTACGGTGCTGAGCAAATTCGTGATCGCCGGGCAGACTCCACCGGATGAAGTCCCCGCCTTGCGCGATGAAGCGTTCTACGGCGAGCAACGCATCGAGCGGATCAACGCGCAAGTAACGAGCCTGGATGCTGAAAACCGGGTAATGCAATTGGCCGACGGCCAGTCACTCGAATATGACGCTGCATTGCTGGCAACCGGAGGCATTCCCAAGCCACTGGAGTTACCCGGCGCCGAGCTGCCGCAGGTCTTCGTATTACGCTCCAGGGACCATGCCCGTCGGATCCTGGATAGCGCCAAACCCGGTCAGCGCGCGGTGATCATCGGCGACAGCTTCATCGCCATGGAATCCGCTTCAGCCCTGCGCCAATACGGTCTGGACGTCACGGTACTGGCCCGGCAACCGGTGCCTTTTGCCAAACAGTTCGGCGACAGCGTCGGCAAGGCGATCCTGGCCCTGCATGAGGCTAACGGCGTGGTGTACCGAACGGCGGGCGAAGCCGTGCAGATCGAAGGAACAACGCGAGTCGAAGCCGTGCGCCTGGATAATGGTCAGCGTGTACCGGCAGACCTGGTGCTGGTTGGGATTGGCGTTACCCCGGCGACCGTGGCGTTTGCCGATCTACCGAAGGAAAAGGATCAGTCGTTGCTGGTTGACGGCGGGATGCGCGTGACCGACGGGCTATGGGCCGCTGGCGATATCGCTACCTTCCCCCTCAACGGTCAGCCGCAACGCATCGAACACTGGCGCCTGGCGCAACAACAGGCACGAATTGCGGCGGCGAACATGCTCGGTGGTGATGAACATTACCTCGATGTGCCGTACTTCTGGACCTGGCACTTTGGCAAAAACTACGACTACCTCGGCCACGCGCAAGGCTGGGACGAAGTCGAGTTCAAGGGTGATCCGAACAATCCGCCCTTTATCGGCCTGTTTGGCAAAAACGGTGTGGTGACGGCGGCCGTGGCCTGTGAGGAAGAGCGCACGATGGCGATGCTCGCCGAACGGATGAAGCAGCCGTTGCCCGTGGACGAGGCGTGGCGGTTGATCCGCGATTGAAATGGGCCTGTAGGAGCTGCCGAAGGCTGCGATCTTTTGATCTTCGGCGATACCAAAATCAAAAGATCGCAGCCTTCGGCAGCTCCTACAGGGTTCTTATGGCTCCTGGGCTACGCCTGGGCCAGCGAATTTGCTCATCACGAAGCCGACAAACTCCTCGACGGTCATTTTCTGGCCGTTGAATTCCACCTGGTTATTGGCGTAATGCAGTTGGCTGACGACGTTGTTGTTGTCCAGTTTTGCCAGCTGCGAGCCGACCGCCATGCTGCTGAACATATCGGCGGTGGCAGTGGCCTGATCGGCAACGAGCTTGGCGTCGGTCTGGCCGTCGATTTGCGACTGCACGGTGAGGATGTCGACGAGCATCGGCTTGGACACTTTCAGGTTGACGTCCAGCAACGCGATCATCTGGCGGACTAACTGGTCGGCGGGCAAGTCGATCGACTGCGGCTTGGTCAGGTTCAGCACCAGGTTGGCGCGGCTTTCGCCATTGGCAGTATTGAACGACAGGTTCTCCAGGGCCACCTGCGGGCCGGCCGCCAGCAATTGTTCCAGGCCGGTTTTAAGCTGCGCCTCTTCCGCTTCGGTCAACTTCAGCTCAGGAACCGGTTGACCGGCCTCGGCAGCTTCGGCGGCGGCCTGCTCATAGGGTTGCAATTTTGTCTGGTAGATCTGCATCAGCGACAACGTCGCCGGGATGTCGAGGTTCTTCAGGCTCATGGCCAACTGGGCAGAACCCACGGCCTTGCCGTTCAGGGACACTTCGGCAATCTTGTAATCGGCTCGCCCGGAAGCACTGGTACCCGATTCCTCGGTGTGGTTCTTCATTTCAAAATTCTTCAAACCCAGCACTGACTGCTTGGGGCCGAAGGTGGTTTTGCTGTTGCTCAGCTCGACGGTGTTATCGCCGGTGTAATAACCGTAGGTGCTTTTTGCCAGGTTGCTGGCCAGGGTCAGACCACTCAATTCGACCTGCACGGGTGTCTGGTCCTCGGCAACGGTGGTCAGCTTCAGGCTGTCCATGTAGCCGTCGGCCTTGACCTTCTGCGCCTGGGCGCTGGCCGCGACGTCAACTTTCAGACCGGAAAACTTCAGGCTGGACTTGTCATCCAGTGCAGTTTCCAGCGGCAGCAATTCAAGCGTGCCGTTGGTGGAATTGTCGTAGCCTATGTTGACCACCCCCTTGAGCGGCGAAGCGTCCTTGGTGGCGGCGAACCATTTTTCCGTGAGCGGGGTCTTCTCCAGTTCATAGTGACTGGTGGCCATGACCGGCAACCACTTCAGCGATACCAGGCGCGAGAACGGCAGCGGGCCGTGTTCGATGTGGTCGACAAACAGCAATTCGACCGGGGCCTCGCCGAACATTTCGCCCTCTCCCTTGAGGCGATAATGCGCCGTGCTGCTGAAGACATGGCGTTCCAGGGATACCAGCTCCAGCGAGGCGGTGCCTTTGTAACCGACCATGGCGGCCTGCAACTGCTTGTTGGCATCCGCCAGGGAGGTGTTGAGTACACCTTCGATCTTGGTGCCGGTGAACCAGGCGCCGCCGGCGCTGATTGCACCGATGGCGACAACGATTCCCAGGAGCACGCCTGCTGATTTATTCATGAATGACCTGTTCAATGTCCGTTGTTGAAGGTGTGGTCGTCTTCCCTGAACCCTTGACGGGTGGCGGTCACGACTGCGCTGAAAGTGGGGTGCAGGTTAGCATCAGGCATGCAGGGCAGCCCAATGGTTAACGGTGAAAAAGTGTCTTGGCGAACACACGATCGCCTTCGCTGGCAAGCCAGCTCCTACAAGGATCACTTAATACCTGTAGGAGCTGGCTTGCCAGCGAAGGCGTCTGTCCCGCCAACAATGAATCAGGAATACTGCACTTCAATCTCATCAAGCTGATGATCAAAGGTTTTCAACCGCGCCGTCCATGTATAGATCAGCACCTCGAAATCCCGATTGATCACCGCCCCACCCGTCACTTCCTCGCGCGGGTCGCAGAAGTCCAGCTGATAGCGCTCGCGGGCCATGGCGGTGGCGACGTCAGCCAGCTCGCGGGCATTATTGAGCCAATGGCGACCGTCGTCGGCCACTTGCTTGTCCAGCTCCAGGCATTGTTTTTTCAGGGTTTCGAGGCTTTTTTCCAGCGGCGTGCCCGTGAGTTCCCCCATGACTTCCTGGAAAGTCCTGCCAGGTTGCCAGTAGCTGCCCCAGAAATACCGATCGAACACCGATTCGACACGCCGTAGCGCCACCTTGGTGTCCCAGATCATCACCAGGGTCTTGCCTTGTTCAAGCTGTCTTTTCTTGACTCGTTGCCCCTGGACCGAGGCCCAGGCCACCACCGCAATGGACATCACGGCAATCAACAGTGCGGCGCTGTCGAGGAACGTCAGCGCCGTGTCGATCTGGTGGGCCAGCATGATGCCGTAGAAATAGGTGGCCGTGAGCAGCACCAACGCCACAACGGCGCACCAGAAGCCGAGAGCATAAGGGTTTTTCATTATTGGTTTCCCCATGACCTGCGCATGCCTTGTGCGAATCGAGGGCGCTTTGCACGAACGCCCTTTCGACACTTCAAAGCATAGCAACGGCCTCAGGGTTTGCCGGAGTTCGACGCTTGCGTTCGTCCGCTTTCCCAACCGCCGCCCAGGGCGAGGAACAAATCGATCTGGCTGATGGCCAACTGAGTGTTGGCGGCGGCCAGTTGCGCGGTGACGTCGGTGTAGGTGCGGGTCGCCTGCAGATCCGCCAGGAACGACGCACGGCCGGCCTGGAAGAAGCGATGGGTCTGGTCTGCGGCCAGCTTCGCCGACTGCTCGGCGTCCGCCAGGGCCTCACGGCGTTGCAGCAAGGCGGAGTACTGGGCCAGACCGGTCTGGGTTTCACGAATCGCGTTGAGCACCACGCCATCGAAGTGTGCAAGCGTGGCCTGGGTCACCGCCTCAGCCTCGCGAATGCGTGCCCGGGCGCCGTTGGTCGGCACATTCCAGGTCAGCGACGGACCGAAACCCCAGCGGTTGGTGGACGGCTCGCCGAGGTTTTCCAGGATACCGACCGTGCCGATGGTCGCGCCGATGCGGATGTCCGGGTACAGCTCACCGGTAGCGATACCGATACCGGCGGTCGCGGCCGCCAGTCGACGTTCGGCCTGGCGGATGTCGGGGCGGCGCTTGAGCAGCGATGCACCATCACCCACCGGCAACAATTGCGCGATTTTTGGCAGTTCGGCGCAGCTGTCGGTGCCAGCCGGTAGTTGATCCAGCGGTTTGGCCAGCAGCATCGACAGGCGGAACAGCCCGGCCTGCCGCGCCGCTTCATAGCGCGGCATGTCGGCGCGCAAGGATTTGAATTGGGTTTGCGAACGGGTGACCTGGGTTTCGTCGCCACGCCCGGCATCGCGCAATCGCTGGATGAGTGTGGTGCTCTGGGCTTGCAGGTCGAGGGAATGCTGGGCGATTTCCCGTTCCTCGTTGGCCGCGCACACCTGGGTGTAGGCCCGGACCACATCGGCCACCAGGGTGATGCGCGCCGTATCGGCCGCCGCCTGGGTCGCATCGGCATTGGCCTTGGCCGCTTCGATGCCGCGCTGCAAGGTGCCGAACAGGTCGAATTGGTAGGACGCACTGATGCCGATATCGCCGATGTTGGCCACCGGCACTTTTTCCGGTAGCAGGAACGCTTCACCGGATTCCTGCAAGCGCTGGGCGCCCATCTTCACCCCACCGCTCCAGCCGCCCGCTGCTTCGGCCTGGTCGACCTGAGCGCGCGCTCGCAGCAGGCTGGCGGCCGCTACGCGCAGATCCGTGTTGGAGGCCAGGGCCTGCTGCACCAACTGGTCAAGCCGCGGGTCATGATACAGGCGCCACCAATCGCCAGGCACCGGCGCCGAAACCACCGGCTTGCCGTTCACCGCCAGTTCGCCCTGCAGGTCTTCACGGTGGATGGCGGCTTCGTCCGGCAAGTGATAATCCGGACCGACCACCTGACACGCCGACAACAGCAAGCCTAATCCGGCGATCGCCAAACCCGAGGCCTTGCTCATAACGCGGGCTCCCGTTTCTGGTCGTCGATGATCGATACCGTGGCGGTGCGCCCGGCGATCATGCGGAAATCCTCAGGGACGTCATCGAACGCGATGCGCACCGGAATCCGCTGGGCCAACCGCACCCAACTGAAGGCCGGATTGACGTTGGGCAGCAGGTTGTTGCCACTGGTGCGGTCGCGATCCTCGATACCGGCCACGATGCTTTCCACATGGCCGCGCAGTCGCGCGTTGTCGCCGATCACCCGGATGTCGACGCTTTGGCCGATGTGGATGCCGTTGAGCTTGGTTTCTTCGAAATAGCCGTCGATATGGAAAGAATTGCTATCCACCACCGACAACACCGGCCGCCCGGCACTGACGAATTCCTGGGTGCGCGGCGCGCGGTCGTTGACGTAGCCGTCTACGGGGCTGCGGATCACCGAGCGATCAAGGTTAAGTTGCGCGCTGTCGACGGCGACCTGAGCTTCCATCAACGCCACTTGGGCGCGGGCCACCCGCGACTGGCTTTCTTCAAGTTGCTCGCCCGGCACCAGGTTGCCAAGCCCCTTGTTTCGCTTGGCTTCGCGCTGGGCCTGGGCCAGGGTTTCCTCGCGGTCGGCGACCGCCGCTTTCGCCTGGCGCAGGGCCAGTTTGAAGCGGTCCTGGTCGATGCTGAACAGCACCTGGCCGCGCTTGACCAACTGGTTGTCGCGCACTTGCACTTGCTGGATCAGCCCGGACACGTCCGGCGCGATCTGCACGATGTCGGCACGGATATGCCCGTCACGGGTCCAGGGCGCGAACATGTAGTACATCACCATGCGCCAGACCACGACCACGGCGAAGGTAACGATCAGCAGCGTCAGGACCACGCGGCCGAGGGTTAAAAACGGTTTTTTCATGTCATCAGGTATCGGCTGAGTGAGTCCACAGCGCCCAGCAGCAGGGCGTAGAGGGCCACGTTGAACAATGCCCGGTGCCAGACCAGACGGTAAAAGTGCAGGCGCGTCAGCACCCCGTGTACCAACAGGTACACCACATAGGTAATGCCCATCAGCACCAGCAGCGTGGGCAGGAACACCCCACTGATATCCAGATCACCGATCATAAAGGCGCTCCATCGATGCCGTGGGGAAGCGGTTCTTCAGACTCGGCAGAACCAACGAATTCGACGCCGGGCAACAACGCCAGGCGCAGGCCGCTGAGGGCGTGCAGCAGGTGCAGGCGGGTTTGCTCATCCGGCGCGCTGGCCAAGGCTCGGCGGGTGCGGTCGAGGGTCATCAGCAACGGGCTCGGTGCCGGCAGGCGTTCACCGGCCTTGAGACAGGCCGTGAAGTATTCGCCAACCTCGGCCACCACCTGATGCAGCAACGCCTGCGGTGCACCCTGAACCCGCGGCGTGTAGGCCAGCAGGTCCAGCAGGTTCAGTGCCACCCTGACTTCGCGTAGGGCGATGCCGGTGTCCTGGCCGGTCACGGCCAGGCGCGGCAGATGCTGCATCAGTCGATCCAGCACCTGCACACCCAGGCGCCGGTGATCGGCCAATGTGGCCGGCTCGGTGAGACTGACAATGTCGCGCCAGGCGAAACGGGTCAGGCGCTTGGCCGCCAGCTCGGCCCCGAATGGCCGGGCGATCAGGGTCCAGACGAAGGCAAACAGCAAGCCGACGGGACCTGCCAGGTTGGAGTTGGCGAAGCTGAGGAAGTCCGCGTCGTACGCGCCCTGGATACTGATGAACGACGAGGTGTTGACCAACGTCAGCAGCATGCCCAGGTAAAACTGTGGCTTGACCGTCAGGGTGCCGATGCAGATGAACGGCACGGCGAATGCCAGCACCAGCATCGGGAAATCATGCAGGTTGGGCAGGACGAGAAACAGGTAGAGGCTGGCGAACACCACCGACATCGCCGTCCAGAAAAAGAACCGGTAGATCTGCGGCGCCGGGTCGTCCATCGAAGCAAAGAAGCTGCAGGCCACGGCCGCCAGAATCACCGCCGCGCCGCCGTCGGTCCAGCCCAGCAGAATCCACAACACCGAGGCGACAATGATCGCAACGACGGTGGAGGCGGCGGAATAGAGCATCAGGCCACGATCGAGGAAGGGGGTCAGGCGCCCCAGGCGCCAATGCCGATAGACCGCGCGCCAACTGTCCTGGCTTTCGCACTCGATCGCGTGTTGCAGGCTGCGGCAGTCCTGCCACAGATCGACCCATTCGCCGAGGCGATAGATGGCGTTGGAGAACAGCAGTTGCTTGCGATCATCCAGCACTTCGGGGCTGGGTTGCAGTGCTTCGAGCTGGTCTTTAAGCGCTTGCCAGCGCTCGATGTCAGCGTCCTGGTGCTCGAGCCATTCGGTGGAGGCGGCCAGCAAGGGCGAGAACTTGTCCACCAGCTCGGGGGTGCGTCTTTCCAGAGCGTAGAGTGCATCGTCGAGGGCATCGATCACCGGCAACAGGTGAATCATCCGCCCGCGCAACTCCTTGGTGTTGCGCACCGTTTGTGGCCGCGCGCCTTCGTGGGGCAACTGGCCAATCATCAGTTCAAGGGTATTGAACGTGGCAACCATCGAGGAGCGCAAAGCGCTGACTTCCTCGGGCTGCACGTTGCGGTCGAGAAAGCGCGCGCTGTAGATCGACGCGTCGGCAAACCATTTGCTCACCGAATCGTTGAACACCGGGGCCAGCCGGCGCGGCCAGAACATGGCGCCAACCACCGCGGCGACGGCGATGCCCAGGAAAATTTCCTCGGTGCGCGCTTCGGCCACGTCCCACACCGCCAACGGGTTATTCACCACCGGCAGGGCGATCAACGGCAAGGTGTAGCCGGCCAGCATCAAGGCGTAATTGTTGGCGGTGCGCAAATGCATGGACAGGAACAGCAGGGTCCCGGTCCACAGCGCGATGACCACCACCAGCACATAAGGGCTCTGCACGAACATCGGCACGAACAGGACAGCCGCAGCGGCACCCAGAAAAGTGCCGACCGCACGGTACAGTGCCTTGGAGCTGGTCGGCCCGACAAACGGGCTGGAAACGATGTAAACGGTAGCCATCGCCCAATAAGGACGCGGCATTTGCATGAGCAGGGCGATGTACAGCGCGATCATCGAGGCCGCGAAGGTGCGTACGCCGTAGAACCAGTCCCGCGCTGGGGGGAAGCCGGAAAAAAAGCCGTTCAAGGGTTGTCGTCCGATGATTGCCCGGCCGCTTCAAAGGCCTTCAATACCCGTAGAGTGGCTTCCAGATCTCGCGGATCGATACCTTCGAGCACCTCATTGCGCAATCGAACCAGTTCGACCTCGACGGTTTGCACCAGAATGCGACCGCTATCGGTGAGGCTCAGGCATTTGGCGCGACGATCCTGGGCGTCTTCGGTGCGGCAGACGTAGCCGCCATGACACAGCTGATCAAGCAATCGCACCAGGGACGGGCTTTCCATTCCCGCCGCCTGCGCCACTGTCACCTGCCGCACACCCTCCCCCAGGCGCCCGATCATCAGCAGCGGGACGGCACAGGCTTCAGAAATTCCATAGTTGGCCAGCGTGGCCTGGCAGATTTTGCGCCAGTGCCGCGCGGCCACCACCATGGTGCTGCTGATGTTCATCTGGAGAGCGTCGAGGGAATTCGGCACGAGGGTCAATACACACTGTTAGTTTGCTAACTATCAATATGCCATTGGAGGGGATTTTCAGTCAAGTTTTGAAACAAATTGGTTGCCATCTGTCGTAGGACGGCCCAAATGGAGTTCGCAAGGTGGACATCGCTCGTGTTTCGATGAGCAGAGGCGACGGCCTGACGAACGATGAAGTGGAAGCGGAATTCGCCTCCAGGCGTGGACGGGCAGCCATACAAGAATGAAAATAATCTGGACGCGAGAAGCAGCACAGGATCGTGCGGACATCTGGTATTTACCTGCACACCGTTAACCCTGAAGCAGCCATCGACATGGATAGCCGCTTCAGCGATGCGATGTCCCAACTAGCCCAATACCCGGAAAGCGGCCCCGCGGGAATCATTGCAGGCACTCGCGAGCTGATTCCACATCAGAGCTATCGCATCGTTTATGAGCAAGCGGTGAATGCAATCTGGATACTTGCCCTGGTTCACACATCTCGACAGTGGCCGCCAGAGAATTGAATCTCTATACCCCCCGCCCCTTTCTCAGCATCACATTCAACTGATCCACCACCTCCGCCCAATCGGCATCATCCAGGATTTCATTGCGCAACAGATCCGCCTGGCTCGGGCTCCAGAAAAAAGCATCCGCCAGGTGCAGGTCCGGTTTGAGCGGTGAGTGGGTGGCGATGAATTTGTCGATGTTCTCGGCGTCGTCGGGAAGGCCGAGTTGTTTGAACAGGGAGGGAAGGCTGTGGGTTGGGTTTTCCATGTCTGGCTCCTGGGTGGTTTAGGTGACCGCTGCGCGGTCAATCGCGAGCAAGCTCGCTCCTACAGGGGAACGCGTCACCTTGTAGGAGCGTGGCTTGCCCGCGAAGGCGATGTGACTGACTGCGCAAAATTCAATGACTCAACTCCCGCACCTCCGCATGCGGCACCATTTTCAGGAATTGAGGCATGTCCATATGCAACAGGTTGATGTGGTTGCCGGCTTCCAGATAGATGTCTTTCTGCCGGGTCAGCAGTGGGTCGATGACCACGTCCAGGCCATAGGCTTCGCCCAGGGCAGGCACGGCGCCGCGTTCGCAGTCGTCGAACAGGTGCGGCAGATTGCTTTCCCTGGAGACCTGCCATTCACCGGTGCTGCGCACTTTGCTCAAGTCCAGGTGACGGCTGGCAGGCAGCAGGGCCATCAGGTAATGCCCGTGGTGGTCGTCGAGGATCACCGACTTGGCCACCCGTTCCGCGGGAATACCCGCGACCCGCGCGGTTTCGAGGCTGCTGGCCGAGTGTGGATGGGTGACGATGTCATATTCGCATTGAGCCTGGTCCAGGCTTCTCTGCACGGTTCTTGCCATACGCATGATGCACCTCGGAGTCCGCAATAACGCCTGGCGGACGATGGTTAACATTTTTGTACGTAGTAAAAGTCTAGGCCCGCCGGGGCAAACCAGCGGGAAATCCGCCCATCGGGCAGGTTTACAACTGGGCAAAATTCATACAACCAGCGCCTCAACTAGACTGTATACAGAACCACCTGCGACTCTCCCGGAGGGTCACGTGAACACTCGCTGTTGTGCCGTTGCATTGCTGTTGGCATTAAGCGGATCCGCCATCGCCGCGGACACCGCCGGACTGCCCGCTTCCAACCCCGCGGGGATCTGGCTGATTACCTTCGGTATCGCGTTCCTGATCGCCGAGGCGGCCCTGCCCAACTACGGCGTGATCGGTCTGGGCGGGATCGTGATGTTCGTGATCGGCGCGGTGATCCTGACCAATGCCGAATTGCCCGTGCCGTTGATGATCGGCCTGGGCCTGATCAGCGCGTTGCTGCTGATATTCCTGCTGATCCGCGCCCTGAAGACCCGGCCGCGTCATACCGTCAGCGGCGATGCCGGCCTGCTGGGCAGCGTTACCCCGGTGCTGGCCTTGCAGGCCGGCGATGCCTGCCTGGGCTGGGTACATTTGCAGGGCGAACGCTGGCAGGTGTCCAGCACCACGCCATTGCAGATCGGGCAAAAGGTCCGGGTGGTGGCACGCAAGGGATTGTTGCTGGAAGTGGCCGCGGCTGACGCGGTAACGGTTGGAGGTTAGTCATGGGTCTGCAAATCGGTTTTGTCGCGCTGCTGCTACTGCTGATCGCACTGGCGGGGGCGACGTTCCGCATCCTGCGCGAGTACGAGCGCGGGGTGGTGTTCCAGCTCGGACGCTTCTGGCAGGTCAAGGGCCCAGGCCTGATCCTGCTGATTCCGGTGATCCAGCAAATGGTCCGCGTCGACTTGCGCACCATCGTCCTCGACGTCCCGCCGCAGGATGTGATCACCCGCGACAACGTCTCGGTCAAGGTCAACGCCGTGCTGTACTTCCGCGTGCTCGATCCGCAGAAGGCGATCATTCAGGTCGAAGATTTTCTCATGGCCACCAGCCAACTGGCGCAAACCACCTTGCGCGCGGTGCTCGGCAAACACGAACTTGATGAACTGCTGGCCGAGCGCGAACGGCTGAACATCGACATCCAGCAAGTCCTCGACGCCCAGACCGACGCCTGGGGCATCAAGGTGGCCAACGTCGAAATCAAGCACGTCGACCTCAACGAATCGATGATCCGCGCCATCGCCAGACAGGCAGAGGCGGAGCGCGAACGTCGGGCCAAAGTGATCCACGCTGAAGGCGAATTGCAGGCTTCGGAAAAACTCATGCAGGCCGCCGAAATGCTCGGCCGCCAGCCCGGTGCCATGCAGCTGCGCTACATGCAGACGCTGAGTTCGATCGCCGGGGACAAGAGCTCGACCATCGTCTTTCCGTTGCCGATCGAATTGCTCAAGGGCATGGCGGATCTGTCGGCCAAATCTTGAGTCGAGGGTAACTCTACAACAGGATATAGAAACCCAGAATCGCTACGCCCCAAACGCACAAGCCAAATGTGAACCCGACTCCATTGGCAAAAGTCAGTGTTGCGTTCGCCGTTCCGCGCACGTCGTTTTCCAGATAGTTGATTGCTTCCTGTACACGCAACAAGGAGCAGACTTGCAAGAGTAGAACCAGAAGACTCAGGGCAAAGCTGATGTGCAGATCCGGTAACCACGCCAGCCCCATGCCCGCTAGCGCAGTCATGATCACAATCAACGCAAGCAAGCGTGGATACCAACGATAGTCCTTACCTGAAGCGCGTATTCGCCGTTCAATGCTGGTGAACAACGAGTACACAAAAAACACGAAAAAAATTGCACGAACTATGGGTAACACTTTGTTGCCCGTGGCGGTGCGGTAAAGCTTCCAGTTTTTATACATCCAATAGGTAAGGTACAAACCAAAGGTGAAAACGATCATCAGCGCGAATTTGCTTGTCCCCACAACAAAAAAGGTCGCGCGGGGTGGTTCAGTGCAATCAAGTTCGGCCACTGGAGGCGCATAAGGATTGGCATTCATAGGGATGCATAACCAGGGTCATGGAGTGGACCAAAATGCTAACCCCTGATGGGCATCCCGGATGCCCACACAAAAAAATCAGGACCCTTCCTACGCCCGGCTACACAGTTTCACTCACCGCTGTGCGGTCAGCGGATAAACCGACTCCCATCCACCACCCAGCGCCTTGTACAACCCGACCGCCGCCAGCGAAACACCGGTGGAGCTCTCCACCCACTGCTCCTGAGTCGCCAGCAAGGCGCCTTGCACGGTGAGCACGTTGACGAAGTCCACCACGCCCTCGACGTATTGCCGTTGCGCGGTTTGCAGGGCGATCCGGTTCTGCCGCACCGCTTCGGCGAGGCTGTCGCGGCGCAGTTGGCTGGCGTTGTAGGCGCTCAATTGGTCGTCGATTTCATGCCAGGCGCGCAGCACGGTTTGCTGGTAAGCGATGGCTGCTTCCTGTTGCTGGGCCTCGCGCAGATCCAGCACGCCGCGCAGGCGACCGCCGTCGAACAGCGGCAGGCTGAACTGCGGGCCGATGCCGAAGCTGCGTGAACCCCAGGAACCGAAATCGCTCAATTGCATGGCTTGCGAACCGACACTGCCCGACAGGGTGATGCGCGGGTAGAAATCACCCTTGGCAACGCCGATGCTCGCGGTCGCGGCATGCAGGCGGGCTTCGGCCTGGCGGATGTCCGGGCGGCGCTCGGCCAGTTGCGACGGCAGGCCGATGGCGACCTGGCGCGGGGTTTGCGGCACCGGCGCGTCGGCGGATAACTCGGCCGCCAGCGCTTGGGGCGGTTCGCCCATCAACAGGCTCAGGGCGTTGATCAGTTGGGCCTGGCGTTGCTCCAGTGCTGGCAGGCGCGATTCGATGGTCGCGACCTGGGCGGCCGCTTCGGCGACATCGAGGTCGGTTGCGACGCCGTCGGCCAGGCGCAGTTGCGACAGCTTCAGGCTATGGCGGGCGACGTCGAGGTTCTGTTCGGTGACGGCGCGGGTATTCTGCACACCGCGCAGTTGAATGTAGTCCTGGGCGGTTTCGGCCAGCACCGACAACAGCACGCCGCGACGGTCGTTTTCCGCCACTTCCAGAGTGGCATCGGCAGCCTCGGTTTCGCGACGTACCCTGCCCCAGAAATCCAGTTCCCAAGAGGCGGAGAACCCGGCATCCCAAAGGTTGAACGCGGAGTTACCGTCATGTCCCGACGGGTCGCTCAGGCCTTCGCCGCTGTTGCGTTTACGGGCGTAACTGCCGCCGACGGCGCTGGTGGGATAACGATCGGCCGTCACCACCTGGCGCACCGCACGGCTTTGCTGCAAGCGGCTGCTGGCGAGCTTCAGGTCGAGGTTGTCGGTCAGGGCGCGCTGAGTAAGGGCCGAGAGTTTCGGATCGTTGAACACTTGCCACCAGCGCTCGTTCATCGTCTCGGCGGTGGCTTGGCTGGTGGCGGCTTTTGATGGTTTTGACCATACGGTGACTTGCTGTGCCTGTGGTTTTTGGAAGTCCGGGCCGACGGTGCAGGCTGAGAGGCTGATCACGAGCAAGGCGCAAAAGGTAAGTCGAGACGGATGACCTCTTCGCGAGCAAGTCGAATCGTCGGCACATTCAACGAACATCTTCATCGCTGAACAACCTCATTAGCCTTGACGCTGGCCGTATCGATACTCGCCTCCACCGACATCCCCACCCGCAAATGCGCAGCCAGGGCCTGCCCCGGCTCCAGCACGATCTTCACCGGAATCCGCTGCACCACCTTGGTAAAGTTGCCAGTGGCGTTATCCGGTTTGACCGAAGCAAAAGTCACCCCGGTGGCCGGTGCGATGCTCTCGACCCGCCCGTTCAAGGTTGCGCCGCCAAAGGTGTCGACATGCACCTGCACGTCCTGCCCCGGTTGCACATTCGTCAGTTGGGTTTCCTGGAAATTGGCCACCACGTAGGCCTGCGCCAGCGGTACCACCGCGAGCAGTTTGCTGCCTGGCGTGACATAGGCGCCGACCCGCACCGCGCGCTCACCGACCATGCCGTCCTGCGGCGCGGTGATCCGCGTGTAAGACAGCTCGTAACTGGCGATTTCAAGCTTGGCCTGCGCCCGTTTCAAACCACCCTCCGCCCCATCACGTTGGGCGGCGAGTATGTCCACCTGCTTGCGCTCCGCCGCCAGCACCGCCGTGACATTGGTCAACCGGGCACCGGCCTGGTCGATCCGCGTGCGCGCTTGTTGAGCGTTCTGCACCGTGCCGGCCCCGACCCCGGCCAGGTGGTTGTAACGGTCCAGTTCATGTTGCGCAAAGGCCATTTCCGCCTTGGCGGACACCACCTGTGCCTGCGCCTGGGCGATCACCGAAGCCTGACGCTCAAGCGTCGCCCGGGCATTTTCCAGTTGTGCCTGGGCCATCACGGCTTCGGCGGCGGCCGCTTCGGCAGCGGCGCGCAGATCGCGGTCATCGATCAGCGCCAGCAACTGCCCGGCCTTGACCTGTTGGTTGTCTTCCACCAGCACTTGCTTGATGAACCCGGCAACGCGGGGCACCACCAGCGTGTAGTCGGCCGAGACATAGGCATCATTGGTGCTCTGCTGCGTGCGCTGGCCGAACAGGCCGGGCGCCAGCAGATAAATCAGGACGCCCGTCGCGATCACGACGCAGACGCCAACGGCTACTTTTTGCTTGGATTGAGTCGTCATGAAAACCTTCTGTTTCAGTGATGCGTTCAAGTCGGCGCACGGGGCGGATAGATCCGCGTCGGCAGCCAGAAAATCAGCAGGATCAGCGCCACTGCGACGCCAGCCATGCACAGGTAAAGATCCGCTGCGGCCAGCACCACGGCCTGCTCATGCAGGCGGTGGGCAAGGCCCGGGGTGTCGCTGTCGACCAGGGGCGAATTACCGAGGCGGTCCACCAGCATGGTCGAGTGAAAGTGCAGGCGATGCGTGGTCAGGGTTTCCAGCACGCCGGTGGCGATCACCGCCGCCAGGCCTTTGACGGTGTTGAACCAGGACGACGCGAAGGGTCCGTCCATGGGACTGATGCTGCCGGTCGAGAGCATCAGCAATGGCAGCACCGACATCGGTTGGCCGAAGATCTGTAGCAGTTGCAGGGCATAGAATTCGTCGCGAATCCACACCGAGGTCAGCTGCGAACCGCCGATGCAGGACAACACCAGCATGCTCAGGCCGATCCCCAGCACCCAGCGGCAATCGACCCAGCGCAGGTTGCACAGCGCCGCCACCAACGGCAGCGCGATCAACTGCGGAAGCGCTGCCAACAGGGTGATGGGCGCGGTCTGCACCGGGCGATAACCCTGGACCTGCGCCAGATAGCTGGACGGAATGATCACCACCGCCAGCAACACCACCAGCACGCCGGCCAGGGTGATCAGGGCGAACGACAGGTTGCGGATGCCGAGCATCTGCAGTTTGAAAAACGGAATTGGCTGCGACCACTCGTTGATCAGAAACGCCACCAGCAACAGCGTACCGACCACCAGCAATCCGCAGATCAGGCTCGATTCGAACCAGTCCAGGCGATTGCCCTGCAGGATGCCGATCACCAGCATGCAGATCGCCGGAAAACCCAGGAGCAGACCACGCCAGTTGAACTGCTTGAAGCGCTCCAGGCGCAGCGGGTCCTGGGGGATGCCATAGGCCACGGCGACCATGGCGATCAGGCACGGCGCGACGATCTGCCAAAAGGTCCACTGCCAGCCGACGTACTCGCTCCAGAGCCCGGCCAGCGGCGTGCCCAGTCCGGGTCCGAAGGTGGCGGTGAGGGCATAACCGGCCAGTCCGTACAGCTTGACGTTGGCCGGCAGAAAACGCAGGGCGACGGTCATCAGCATCGGCGGCAGCGCGCCACCGGCAAGGCCTTGCAGCGTACGCAGGACCAACAGACTTTCGTAGTTCGGCGCCAACGGGCACAACACGCCCAGCAGGGTGAAGGCACCGATGGCACACAGGGTGAAGCGCCGCAGCGAAAGCGTCACCGCGCACCACGGCGCGAAGGCCATGGCGGCTACCGAGGTCGCGGCGTAGCTGGCGACCAGCCAGGTGCCTTCGTCGTAACCAATGGCCAAGGCTCCACGGATGTCGGCCAGGGCTACCTTGGTCACCATTTCGTTCAAGCCCGACACCAGCACGGCGAGCAATACGCCCACCAGGCCGATGATGATCCGCGGACCAAAAACCTGTGGCGCGGCGGCCGTCGGGCTGGCCGCGGCGATAGGGGCCGTGACCGTCAGGGAAGTCATTACTGCTAGCTCCGGGATTTTGGTGTCGGAGCATTCTAAAAAGGTCGGGACCTGACGAAAACTGACTTATCGACAGGTTATAAGTGCGCTAGACGCAACGATAAATAACCTGTGGGAGCGGGCTTGCTCGCGAAGAGGGCGTGTCAGACAACAATGAAGTCGTCTGACCCACCGCTTTCGCGAGCAAGCTCGCTCCTACGGGACCGGTTGCGCCGCCAGCCACGTCTCGTCACAGCAGGTTTTCAGGGTTTCGCGCAGCCAACGGTGAGCCGGGTCATTGTCGAAACGAGGATGCCAGGCCTGGTTGAGCACGATGGTGGGCAACGGGATTGGCAGGGTGAACGAACGCAACTTCAGCCCCAGCCGACGGACGCTCAATAACGTCTCCCTGGGCACCGGCAGAATCAGGTCGGAATCGGGCAAGGCGAACATCGCCGCGTGGAAACTCGGGGCGATCACCGCTACCCGGCGCTCCAGGCCCAGGGCGTTGAGTGCCGCATCGATCGGCCCTCGAGCGATACCGCGGCGGGACATACTGATGTGGGGAAACCCTGCAAAACGCTCGGCAGTAATCTCCTCATCGAGCAATGGATGGTCCTCGCGCACCAGACCGACAAACTGAGTGGAAAACAGGTTCTGCACCTTCACTTCCGGCATCAACGGCCGGTTGTTGCTGACGCTCAGATCGATGCGCCCCTCGCGCAAGGCCTCATCATCGCCATCGCCCTCCGGCGCAAAACGCAATTCGCAATGCGGGGCCTGACGCTCCACGGTATCGAACAGCTTGCCGCCGTAGATGCCGATGAAAAAGTCATTGGCGCGGATACTGAAGCGCCGCCGCAAACTGCCCAGATCCACCACCCTGGCCGAGTGGAACAACTGCGCGGCCTGCTCCACCACGTCGCGCACCTGCTCGCGCAACTCCAGCGCCTTCGGCGTCGGCACCAGCCCCCGGCCGGCACGCACCAGAATCGGATCGCCAATGGCCTCGCGGATGCGCGTCAACGTGCGGCTCATGGCCGCCGGGCTGAGGTTCATCCGCCGCGCCGCGCCCACCACGCTGCCCTCGTCGAGGAGGGCGTCGAGGGCGACCAAGAGGTTCATGTCTGGGAGTTGCATGGGGAGCACTCGTAGCTAATCAGGATTGATTCAGGCGCAATGCTAGCAGATCAAAAGATCCAGACGCCCTAGCAGTTCTGATAGTTCTCGCCTGAGGACGTGAGGTGTAAAACTAAATCTCTCGACCATATTTCGGCGAAGCCATCGGCATGACTCAACTCAAACCTGTTGATCAGAAATCTCCTTCCTGGCAACGCACGACGCTGCTGGCAACCGACAGCAGCCATTCAATCATCGTCGAAATCGTCGATGGGAGAACCAACGCCATCGCCTATTCCGCTTACGGGCAACAGTCCGGGCAACAGGAAGTCATCACACACCTGGGCCTCAATGGCCAATTGCGTGAGATGCAAACCAGTTGGTATTTGTTGGGTAATGGCTATCGTGCCTACAACCCGCGATTGATGCGGTTTCATAGTCCGGACAGTTGGAGTCCGTTTGGGTGGGGCGGGTTGAATCCGTATACGTATTGCGTGGGAGATCCAGTCAATCATATAGATCCGACTGGACATGTTGGAGTATTGCGCGTCATTTCCTCAGCTCTACAAACCGCCATTAACTACGCTCGGCGTAGAGCAAACACGCTTTTCGATCACTGGGTGTCAAGCTCCCCTGTCACTGGGAGAGGCGCGCTCGGAAATAGACCCATGGACGCAGCGCCTTCGATATCCCTACGTCGTACTGTTCCTCCCACTGAAGAAATATTTGGGAGTATCAGCTCTTTTTCGAGACCCCATGATAGTCCACCTGCGTACTTCAGCCATGACCCTGGCACCTTCTCCTACAAAAAACTGATTCCAAACACCTTGGCGATCTTTGACGGAACGCCTCCAGCGTATACACGCCGCATGCCTAGACCTTCAGTTCGACCACCGCCTCCGCCTCCGCCATACACCGCCCAGGACATGAGCCCATTAATTGATAGCGACATCTCCCGCCAACTCCCACAGATATCAACCCGCACCGATCCGAGCCATATGGTTGAGCAAATTCGCGAGAACAACTCTCATGCCTCAGTCGCGATACAGAATGACCCTGCCCGGATAAGCCGGATACAACGTTTGGTGTGGATGCGCGAAAATAGCTGACCCACACCCTTTTGTATCGCGCCAATGTCAATTCAACGCTGCATCCCCCACCGCTTCACCGTCACTCGCTCCAACGAATCAAACACCAGATTCTCTACCAGCAACCCAATCAAAATCACCACCGCCAACCCCGCAAACACCTTGTCCGTATACAACTCATTGCGGTTCTGGAAGATGTACCACCCCAACCCGCCCTTGCCGCTGGTGGCCCCAAACACCAATTCGGCGGCAATTAACGTGCGCCAGGCGAAGGCCCAGCCGATTTTCAATCCGGCGAGGATCGACGGCAGTGCCGCCGGAATCAGGATGAACAGCACGAAACGCATGCCCTTGAGGCCGTAGTTGCGGCCGGCCATGCGCAGGGTTTCCGAGACGCCGAGAAAGCCTGCGTAAGTATTGAGTGCCAAGGCCCAGAGCACCGAATGCACCAGCACGAAGATCAGGCTGTTCTGCCCCAGGCCGAACCACAGCAGCGCCAGCGGCAGCAGCGCAATCGCCGGCAATGGGTTGAACATCGAGGTCAGGGTGCTGAGCAGGTCGCGACCGAATTGGGTCGATACCGCCAGCGTCGTCAGGGCAAACGCCAGGACAATGCCGATCAGGTAGCCCTTGAGCAGCACCACCAGGGAAATCCACACCTTGCCCAGCAACTCACCGCTGAGCAGGCCGTCATACAGCGCATGAGCGGTCTGCACAAAACTCGGCAACAGCAAGTCGTTGTTCGTGTAACGCGCAGTGGCCTCCCAGAGTACGGCAAGCAGAGTCAGGATCAGGCTTTTGCGCAGCCAGCCCTGTTGCCACAGGCGTTGGCCGAGCGGTAATTCACGCTCCAGCGGTACGCTGGTCAGTGGCTGCAAAACGGTTTCGAATTCTTCACGCGCAGATGATAAATGGCTCATCGGGCCCTCCTCTCAAACTGGCTCAATAAGCGATGCGGATGTCAGCGAAACCCAGCTCGCGCTCGGTCTCCGGTGACTGGCCTTCATCGAACAACAACCTGTGAATGCGCCGCGCCGACTCCTGAAAAGCCACGCCGCCGAGGCTGTGTAGATCGTATTGATGACTGTGGACTTCCGCCCGCACCCGACCCGGATGTGGCGAAAGCAACAGGATGCGATTGCCCACCACCAACGCCTCTTCGATGGAGTGCGTGACGAACAGCAGCGTGAAACGCACCTCCTCCCAGAGCAGCAGCAACTCTTCCTGCATCTTGCGTCGGGTCAGGGCGTCGAGCGCGGCGAAGGGTTCGTCCATCAGGAGGATTTTCGGCTGCATCGCCAGCGCCCGGGCGATGGCAACGCGCGCCTTCATGCCGCCCGACAGGGTATGTGGATAGGCGTCGGCAAATGCCGCCAGGCCGACCTTTTCCAGGTAGTGCAGCGCCCGCTCTTCGGCCTCTTTACGCTTGAGGGTTTTCGAGGCCAGCAGCGGAAACATCACGTTCTGCTTGACGGTTTTCCACGGCGGCAGTTGATCGAATTCCTGGAACACGACAATGCGGTCCGGCCCCGGCGCATCGACGCGCTGACCCTGAAGGCGGATCTCGCCTTCGACTGGCTGGATGAAGCCGGCGGCGGCCTTGAGCAATGTCGACTTGCCGCAACCGGACGGCCCGAGCAGGACAAAACGGTCCGCCGGATCGACCTCGAAGCTGACCTGGTGGGTGGCCCGCACCACCCGCTGGGGCGTGCGGTACTCCAGGCTGACGTTATCGACCGACAACAGCGCCTGGGCTGCGGCGATCGGTTTGCTGACCGTGTGGCCTTGCAAGGGGGCGTTCATGTCGGTCAGCTCCCTTGCAGCGGTTTGGCATCCTGGAAGAAGTAGTCCTTCCACGAATCCGGTTTGTTTTTGATCGCGCCCACACGGTAGAGGAACTCGGCCAGCGGGTAGGTATTTTTCGGCGTGACGCTGAATTCGAACTGCGGGTTGTCGATGATTTTCAGCAGTTCGGCGCGGTCGATCTTGGCCTTGGTGACGCGGATGTAAGTGTCCGCCGCCGCGCCTTTATCGTTTTGCGCGAATTGCGCGGCTTCGGTCAGCGCATCGATGAAGGCCTTGTAGGTCTTCGGGTTTTCCTCACGGAATTTCTCGGTGGCAAACAGCACCGTCGGCGAGTTGGGGCCGAGCAGGTCATAGGTGTTGAGCACCACGTGCACGTTCAGGTTGGTCAGCGCCTGATCCTGGAACGGCGGGTTGGAGAAGTGCCCGCTCAACTCGGTGCCGCCGGCGATCAATGCGGCCGTGGCATCAGGGTGAGGGACGGCGATGGTGTACTTGTCGAGGCGATTGAATTCCTTGTCACCCCACTGCTTGGCGGCCGCGTATTGCAGGAAGCGCGACTGCACCGACACGCCCACGGCCGGCACCGCAATGCGGTCCTTCTCGGTGAAATCGGCGATGGTCTTGACCTTGGGATTGTTGCTCACCAGGTAGTACGGGAAGTTACCCAGGGAGGCCACGGCCTTGACGTTCTGCTTGCCGTGGGTGCGGTCCCAGATGGTCAGCAGCGGACCGACGCCGGCACCGGCAATGTCGATCGAACCGGAGAGCAGCGCATCGTTGACCGCCGCGCCACCGGAGAGCTGGGTCCAGTCGACCTTGATGTCGATGCCTTCCTGCTTGCCGTACTTCTCGATCAGGTTCTGGTCGCGCACCACGTTGAGCAACAGGTAGACGATGCCGAACTGTTCGGCGATGCGGATTTCACCTTCGGCGTGGGCCACGGTCGGTGCCACCAGGCTGCCGGCGATCAGGCTGAAACCCAGGCCGAGGGCCGCGGCCAGCGGTGCAAAGGGTAGACGTTTGGACATGGTCAAATCTCCGGCAAATCAGAAAGGCGCGTCGCCCTGGATGGTGGTGCGATACAACTTGCGGCGCAGATGGCTGGGACATCCGGCGGCGAGGTGGATCAGCGAACGGTTGTCCCAGAACACCAGGTCATGGGGCTGCCACTGATGGCGGTAGATGTTTTGCGGCAACACGCTGTGGGCGTAGAGCTCGTCGAGCAATTGCTTGCTCTCGTCTTCCGGCAAGCCAACGATGCGGGTGGTGAAACCCTCGCTGACGAACAACGCCTTGCGGCCGTTTTCCGGGTGGGTGCGCACGACCGGGTGGATGACTTCGGCGACTTGCGCCAGTTGTTCAGGGGTCAGGGTCGGGCGCCAGTTGCCTTCGAATTTGGTCTCGCTGTAGCGCGCCGTGTAGGAGTGCGCGGCCGAGCGCCCTTCGACGGCCTTGCGCAGCGCCTCGGGCAGGTTCTCCCAGGCTTTGTGCATGTCGGCGAACAGGGTGTCACCGCCTTCGGACGGCAGTTCCTGGGCATGCAGCATCGAACCCAGGCTTGGCAGTTCCTTATAGGAAAGATCGGAGTGCCAGAATTTGCCGGCGTCACCCAGGCCGATGGATTGGCCGCTCTCGATGATGTTGGAAACGATGAGGATTTCCGGGTGCCCGGCCAGCAGGAATTGCTTGAGCACGTGGATCTGCAACACGCCAAAACGGCGGCTGAAATCGATTTGCTGCTCGGGGGTAATGCGTTGGTCGCGGAACACCACCACGTGATGATCCAGGTGCGCACGGTGAATGCGTGCGAAGTCCTGCTCGTTGACCGGGCGGGACAAATCGAGACCGATGATTTCGGCACCCACCGCGCCGCTGAACGGGCGGATTTCGAAGAATTGTGGCGCGATGCTTGGCGATGCTGAAGCTGCAGACATAAAACACTCCCACGCACGGCACGCTCAAGGGCGCGCGCGTCGATCAGAAACTCACGGATGTCGTGTTGGTTCGTGTCGTGCGGCGCGCCGATTGGTCGACAGGTACGCAGGGAACTAACTTTATAGATATAAGAAGACTAATTTAAATACCGTTAAAGAATAACGATATGGCATTTGTAGCGCTGCGATATAGTTTCGCTAACCAATCAAAGGCGCCAATAAAATGACGATTATTCGCCGTTCGTCCCTTCGACCCTAAAGTCTTTCTTACAAAATATTGACACGGGCAATTTGGTATCACATTATTCGCACCCTGCAAAAAGGCCATCAGGCTCTGGTGCGGTGATAGGTTTCTCTGGCTTAGTTGATTGATGAAAGTTTTTTATCATTTTATTGAGACGAGCTTCGCCGCAGAAAGCGATGCTAATTACTCTTTGTCTCATCTTCTCTTAGTTAGCGGCCTTCATGTTTTGCCGATTCTTAACCATTCGGGTTGAGTGTTTTTCGTGCATTCGGATTGGAGTAGAAGGCTGTGGGTCATGTCACGTTAGCCATCCGGCATCTGCAGGATGAGCAAATGCTGCTACGAAGAGGCGGGTTGTATTGGATTGCTTTGGACCGTACGACCGATGCGGAAATTTTTGCGCGTCAGTTTTTATCGGCGTTATCTGAAGACAATACTGCCACGTTGATATGCAGCGGCACCGACCCCGAAGCCATCGCCGAGACTTTGGCTGCAGATTGCGGTCCTTCGGCGCTGCGCATGTTTTCCATGCCTCATGACACCTCTGCTCGTCAGGCCTTCACGGCCTTGACCTCTGATCTGCAGCGAATAAAAATCGCACGCGGCAGTCAGCTCGTGTTGATGCTGAATTCGGCCCATCTGGAAAGCCTGGGTACCCAACAGTTACAACGCTGGTGTGAAAGTACCCGCCAATGGTTGTTGAATATCGACTGCACTCTCTTAGTTCTGTCCAGCGGTCAAGCGCCACTATTACATGAGTGTTTGTCCCGTCTTAATGAGCAACTTTCCGGTTTGGCGCAGTTGTATCGCCAAGATGGCGCGATTCACTACCAATTGAATTTTTGGCACAGTGAGTTAGGTGTTTGCGCCGCTCAAACATTTGACCTGGAAGTGTCCGACAGTGGTTTTTCCTTGAGCGATTCGCAGCTATCGACTCCCTCGCAAACCCGTACCGATGACCAGCGTATCTACCTGACCCAGCGCTCTGCCCTTGAGGGGTCGGCACCCTTGTCCGAGCAATGGCGACTTTTTGAACATCGTGCCGATCTCCTTCAGCAGGCGGCACGCGCGCGGGCAGCCTGCGTGATCCTGACATTGGAAAGCAACCAGGATGTAGAACCGCTGGCTCGGCAATTACATGGATTACGCGAGCAATGTGGCGCCGCCTTGAAGATCATCGTGCGGGAAATGGAGCCGTGCCTGCGGTACCGCGACGAACGCTTATTGCTGACTTGCGGGGCCAACCTCATCGTGCCTGCCAAAACCACACTGGCAAACTTCCTCAGCATGGTGGAAAGCGCCCAGGGACAGATCTGGCGTTATCGTCAGACACCCGATATCCAATCACTGTTTGCACGTCTACGTCCTCCTGCGCAGCGCGGGATATTGCTACCTCGTGAATTTATCGACTTGCTTGATGAGGTCTACGGCGGCGCTTCGGGCGAGCTTGTCCATCAATTGTTGCGGTTGCGCCCAAGAGGCGAACTGAACATCGACCAATACTTGAGTCAGATCACCTTGCGCCGCTTCGGCGATGTCGCCTGCGCACTCGACGGCGTGTTCTATCTGTTTCTGTTCGCTTGCCGTGGCGACGGACTGGAACCAGCACTGGGCAACATTTGCCGCCTGCCATGGCGCGACATTTTCAGCGAGTGCAAGGTGCTTTCCGGTGTGGATGTGTTGCCGCGCCAGGATTTTCTCGATGCTCCCGAAACTCTTGAAGCATCACGCCTGGCCACCGGGCAGGTAACCGCTGATTTGACTCGCGCCATTACCCAGAGCGGTTACACGCCGCAACGTATTACGCTGCCGTTGTCGGAGCCGTGCCCATGAGTTACGTCCAATTGTTGCAGGTTATCGCGGCAAGCTGCCTGATGACCGTCGCGATAATGCTGGTTCTGCGCAGTTTTTTGCAGCGCTTCAATCGCTTGCTCCAGCAGTATTTGTCACCGCGTTATCTGCAGCCGCGGGGGGTGCGTCGGCGCAAACCTGTGTCGCCCGTTGAGAGTGACGCACATGAACCGTCCTGAGCGAATCGAAGTAGACAAGACAGCAGCACAAAGCGACTGGACCTGGCCGGGCCTGGGACTGTGGAACCTGTATTTCCTCATCAAGCTGGCGCTGTTCTGGGGCGGTTACCTGAACCTGCAGATCCTGCCGAACCTGGTCTTCGCCGCTGTATTGCTGGTGCCGCTGCGCAATCGATACCTGGCGCTGCTGCGCACGTTGATCGCCTTGCCGCTGGGTGTAGCGTTGTTCTATCAGGACACTTGGCTGCCGCCTTTCAGCAGGTTACTGGACCAGCCGGGCGTGCTGAATTTCAGCGCCGATTATCTGCTCGATCTTGCCGGCCGTTTCATTGACCTGAACCTGTGCGGTGCATTGCTGGTTTTAGTGGTGGCCTATTTCTTCGTGCGTCAGTGGCTGCGCCTGACCACCTTGACCCTTGCCGGTTTCGCCTGGCTGGGCGGCGCAGGGTTGATGGCAATGCATGCGCAGGTACCGCAAAGCACTACTCAAGCGCCCGTTTCCGGTGGCGCGCCGATCGTCAGCGCCGAACCGGACAGCGCGACACTCGACGCTTATCTGCAAAATTTCTATAGCACCGAGGCCGGTCGGCAGGTTGTATTCCAGCCATCACCATCGGCGGCTCAGCCGTTCGATCTGTTGCTCATCAATATCTGTTCAATGGCCTGGGATGACCTGGACGCTGTTGGTTTGCGTGATAACAGCTTGTTGCGGCAGATGGACATCGTGTTCGAGAACTTCAACTCGGCCACTTCCTACAGTGGGCCGGCGGCCATTCGGCTATTGCGCGCCAGTTGCGGCCAGCAGTCGCACAGCAAGCTTTACGACGCGGCGCCCGAGCAATGCCTGTTGATGGATGACCTGCGCAAACTGGGATTCAACAGCGAAGTCATGCTCAACCACACCGGCCAGTTTGAAGGCTTTATCGACGAAGTACGTGCCCAAGGGTCATTGCCGGCGCCGGCAGTCAGTGTCGCCAGTTTGCAGCGCGCCCTGGTGGGTTTCGATGGTTCGTCAATCTGGCGTGATCGTGAAGTCCTGAACAGATGGTGGCAGCACCGAGAGGGGCAGAGTGATTCCAGGGTAGCGCTGTTCTACAACACCACGACGCTGCATGACGGCAACCGCAGCCTGACCCTCGATGGCGGCACCAAGAGCGCCGAGTACAAGCCCCGCGCCCAGGCATTGATCGATGACCTGAGCGCTTTCCTCAAAGACCTGGAAAAGAGCGGACGCCGGGTGGCGGTGGTGATCGTGCCTGAACATGGTGCCGCCTTGCACGGTGACCGCATGCAGATATCCGGAATGCGGGAAATCCCGAGTTCGTCGATTACCCACGTGCCGGTCGGCATCAAGTTGGTGGGCATGGGTAAGAATCCGCGATCTGAGCCGATTCTCATCAAAGGACCGAGCAGTTATCTGGCTCTATCGGAAATTATCTCGCGCCTGTACGCCGCGCCTCCTCAAGGCGATGGCCTGGGCCCGGACTGGCAGGCATTGCTGGCCAATCTGCCGCAAACCCCGGCGGTCTCGGAAAACGCTGGTACCGTTGTCCTCGACTACGCGGGCAAGCCTTATGTTCGAATCAAGGAGAAAGGAGCTTGGCTTCCTTACCCGCAAAGTCTCAAGTAAAGAACCAGACGCTCTCGCGCAGCGAGCGAGCCGATGATATTGCCCGGCTTAAAGCCGAGCTGCACTTGCCGAGCCTGGAATATGTCGATGTTTCGGCACTGCTGGAATTAAGCCGGGCGCAAAAGCGCTGGCCGTTGCTGGCTGATTTCGCGATCACTGGCAAACAGTCGTCATCGCCGGTTGCCCAGCCAGTACGCCAGGGCAAGTTCGGGGCGCTCAAGTGACATCGCTGAGTATCTGCGGAGTCCGTGGAGGAGTCGGTACCACGTCGTTGGTGGCCGCGCTCGGTCATGCCTTGGAAAGCCTCGGTGAGCGGGTACTGATGATCGACCTGTGCCCGGAAAACCTGCTGCGTCTGCATTTCAATCTGATGGACTCCCAGGATTCGGGTTGGGCGCGGGCGATGCTCGATGGTCAGGACTGGCACAAGCAGGCCTGGAGCCTGAAGCCGTTTCTGCAGCTTTTGCCTTATGGTCGCCTGAGTGCCGAAGAGACCATGAGCATTGAGCAGCAACTGCTCCATGACCCGCAGATCTGGGCCCGGCGTCAGGCGAGTCTGGCGGCTCACTTTGACTGGCTGCTATTCGATGTACCGCAACGCTTGCCGGGGCATGCCACCCTTGGCCCCTGCCTGCTCCCGATTCAGGTAGCCGAGGCTGATGCAGCTTGCCATGTGCTGCTGTTGCAGCAGGCGGGTAACAATCCCGTCCTGGTGAATCGCTTTGATCCCGGCAGCCAGCTGCAACGCGATCTGTTGCTCATCTGGCGAAAACACTATGCAGCTCGTCTCTTGCCCATGAAAGTACATGCAGACGAAGCCGTGCGCGAAGCGCTCGCGTTCAAGCAGTCAGTGGGGCAATACGCACCGGACAGCCTTGCTGCGCAAGATGCACTGAGTCTGGCGACCTGGTGCCTGGCAAGACGCCGAGAGCTGACATGATCAGGCAATGGTTTCCTTACCTGTATCTGCGTCGTCGCTACGACTGCTACCCGTTGACGGCTTTGCTGCTGGCGTCGTTCACCGCGCTGGCCTGGCTGTTCCTGCGACTGGAGTCGCCGGCCTGGCAGCGTCTGATAGAGCAGCGCCAGCGCTGGTATCCGCACTTGGCCAGCAAAGCCGCTCCAAGTGTGGGTGACCCTTTGCGCATTGCCCTGCAAAGCTTGTGGTTACTGGTATTCCGTCCCTGGCCGCAAGCCCGCCCGCGCTCTGCACCGCAATGGGCGAAGAGCGTTGGCAAATCCAACCAGCGCCTCTGGAGTCGTATCGGTGTTTTTCTCACTGGCCTGCCGGAGCACGCCAGCGAGAGCAAAGTCATGCATGACGGTGCTAAATGGTGGCGTAACCTTGATCCTCGCCAGCAGCATTGGCTGAATTACATCTGCGCCGCCGTCGGGTTGATCCTCGTGGTGGTGTGCATCACCGAGCCCTTCAATTACATATCGCAACTGATTTTCGTGATTCTGCTGTGGGTGGTAGCCATGGTGATTCGGCGCGTTCCGGGCCGGTTTCCGACGCTGCTGCTGATCATGCTGTCGATCATCGTATCCTGTCGTTACCTTTGGTGGCGCTACACCGCGACCCTGAACTGGGACAGCCCATTGGATCTGGCTTGCGGGGTCCTGTTGCTGATTGCCGAAACGTACTCATGGCTGGTGCTGTTGCTCGGTTACATCCAGACCTGCTGGCCGTTGAACCGCCCACCGGCGCAACTGCCTGGTGATACAAGGTTATGGCCTACGGTCGATCTGTTGATCCCGACCTACAACGAAGACCTGTCCATCGTTCGCAACACCGTGTATGCCGCCCTCGGTATCGACTGGCCCCAGGAAAAGTTGCGTATTTCGATACTCGACGATGGCAAGCGTGATGAATTCCGGTTGTTCGCTGAACAGGCTGGGGTGAATTACATCACTCGTAGCGATAACAAGCATGCCAAGGCTGGCAATCTCAACCAGGCCTTGAAGCAGCTCGATGCGGAGTTGGTGGCCATTTTCGACTGCGATCACGTGCCAGTGCGTTCATTCCTGCAACTCACGGTGGGCTGGTTCCTGCGCGACCCCAAGCTGGCCTTGGTGCAGACGCCGCATCACTTTCTGTCGCCGGATCCTTTCGAGCGCAACCTCGATACCTTTCGGCAGCGGCCCAATGAAGGCGAGCTGTTTTACGGCCTGGTACAGGATGGCAACGACATGTGGAACGCCGCATTTTTCTGCGGGTCCTGTGCCGTGCTACGGCGTTCGGCTATTGATGAAATCGGTGGCTTTGCCGTGGAAACCGTTACCGAAGATGCCCATACCGCGTTGCGCCTGCACCGAAAGGGCTGGAATTCGGCTTATGTGCGCATTCCCCAGGCTGCGGGGTTGGCCACTGAAACCCTGTCTGCACATATTGGCCAGCGGATTCGCTGGGCTCGGGGCATGGCGCAGATTTTCCGTACGGACAACCCGTTGCTGGGCAAAGGCCTGACGATCTTTCAACGCATCTGCTACGCCAACGCCATGCTGCACTTTCTTGCAGGTCTGCCGCGCCTGGTGTTCCTTACCGCGCCTCTGGCGTTCCTGCTGTTGCACGCCTACATCATCTACGCGCCGGCCTTGATGATCATTCTGTATGTGATCCCGCATATGGTTCATGCGAGCCTGACCAACTCACGCATGCAGGGAGAACACCGTTTGACGTTCTGGGGAGAGGTCTATGAAACCGTGCTCGCCTGGTACATCGCGCGGCCGACCACCGTTGCCCTGTTCAACCCCAAGAAAGGCAAATTCAACGTGACCGCCAAGGGCGGCTTGATGACTGAAGATCAGTTCGACTGGGGTATCGCCAGGCCGTACCTGGTGTTGGCGCTGCTGAATATCATTGGCCTGGGTTTTGCGATATGGCTTTTGTTCTACGGGCCGAGCAATGAAATCGGCACCACGCTGGTCAGCAGTCTGTGGGTCATTTACAACTTGCTGATCGTCGGCTCCGCGGTGGCCATTGCCGCTGAGGTTCGCCAGGTGCGCGAGACCCATCGTGTGCAGGCCAAGCTGCCGGCGGCGGTGCGCCTGCAAAACGGAAAATTCTATCCCTGCATGCTGGTGGACTACTCCGAAGGGGGCACCGGTGTCGAGCTGGACGTTGAGCTTTCCCTGTCAATCGGTGAGCGGATTTACCTGATGATGCAGCGCGGAGAACGCGAGTTCCTGTTCTCCGGCATCATCAGCCGCAGCCACAAGAACTTTATTGGTATCGCCCTCAACGAGCTTACTTCGCAACAGAAAATCGATTACGTGCAATGCACTTTTTCCCGTGCCGATGCCTGGTTGAACTGGAACGAAGACTTCAAGCCGGACCGGCCGCTGCATAGTTTTATCGACGTGCTGCGCCTGGGTGCCAGTGGCTATTACCGCCTGTATCAATACTTGCCTGCCTGGACACGGAACCTGGCCCGACCGTTCACGCGTTTGCTCGCTTGGCTGATCAGCTATGTGCCGCGTTTCGCCAAAGCGCCCCCCCTTTCTTCCAATTCTCGATCGGTATGCGCCCCATGAGTCGCTATTTCAACTTCACGCTGGTAAGCCTGCTGTCGCTGGCAATGAGTTGCGCCCAGGCGCAGCCCATCAAGGAGCAACCACCGGTCACGACGCCAGCGTCAGTCTCGGTTGCAGTGAGCAGCGTGCCTGGCTGGGACGTATCGCGTAATTTCGAAGAGCTGGGGCGAGTGGCTGACAGTCTGTTGCTCGGCACGCACAACACCGAACAGTTTGAATTCACCATGCGTCGCGACCGCATCGCCAGCGATGCGAAGCTGCAACTTGAATACACACCGTCACCGGCACTGCTGCCAACACTTTCGCACCTGCGGGTCTACCTCAACGACGTGCTGATGAGCGTGATCACCATCGACAAGGAGCAGTTGGGGAAAAAGACCGTCCGCCAAGTCGAACTCGATCCGCGCCTGATCAGCGACTTCAACCGCGTGAGGCTGGAGTTTGTCGGCCACTACACCGACATTTGCGAAGAGCCTTCCAATAGCGCGCTGTGGGTCAATATCAGCCGGGCCAGTCTGGTATCCCTGAAAGAGCAGGCGTTGATCGTGCAAAACGATCTGGCCTATTTCCCGATGCCTTTTTTTGACGCGCGCGACTATGAAAAGCCTGTTCTGAACATGGTGTTCGCGGCTTCGCCGACGCTTGGCGAACAGCGTGCGGCGGGTATTCTTGCCTCGTACTTCGGCAGCAAGGCCGCGTGGCGCGGCACAAAGCTCCCGGTATTGTTCGATCAACTGCCCACCGCGACGCCCGCGACGCCCGTAACCGCCGCCATCGTATTTGCCACCAACACGCGTCGCCCGGCATTCCTGAGTGACATGAAGCAGTTCCCGCCGGTCGAGGCGCCGGTGGTGCAAATGATCGACAACCCCTCCGACCGCTTCAGCAAGGTGTTGCTGGTGCTGGGCCGTGACGAGGCCGATCTGTCCGTGGCCGCGCAGGCACTGGTGCTGGGTGGCGATCTGTTTCGTGGTGAGCGGGTTGTGATCGACAAGGTGCAGCAGATCCAGCCGCGCCAACCCTATGACGCTCCGAACTGGATGCGTACCGATCGGGCCGTTCGTTTCGCAGAGTTGGTCAAGTATCCCGAGCAATTGCGTACCAGCGGCCTGCAGCCCCTGCCTATCAGCCTGGACATCAACCTGCCGCCAGATCTGTTTGTCTGGCGCAACCAGGGCATTCCGCTGCAAACAAAATACCGCTACACGCCATCGGCCACCAATGACGGTTCGCGACTGAACATCAGCCTCAACAATCAGTTCATCACCAGCCTGCCGTTGCTGGTCAACAGCAATGACCGGCTCGAAGAGTTGCGCCTTGCCGTGTTGTCCAGCGAGTCGGCGAACATCAATGAAAACCTGTCGGTCCCGGCACTGAAAATCGGCGACCGCAACAACCTGCGGTTCAATTTCAGCTTCGCCACCACGACCAGCAGTTCCCAGCGAGATCGTTGCCAGACCTCGTTACCGGTGGACACTCAAGCGGTGATCGACGATCAGTCGACTATCGATTTGTCGGGCTATCACCATTACATCGCCATGCCTGATCTGGCAGCGTTTGCCCGCAGTGGCTTCCCCTTCAGCCGCATGGCGGATCTTTCCGAGACTGTGGTGATGGTGCCAGCGCAGCCCAGTGCCGTGCAGCTGAGCACGTACCTGGAAGCCATCGCCGGTATTTCGGCGCGCTCGGGTCTGCCCGCCATGAACCTGACCTTGACCGACAGCTGGGACGAGGTGTCGAAGCGCGATGCAGACGTGCTGATCCTCGGTTCTTTCGATCCAGGCATGCGCGATAACCAGGACATGAGTGTGCTCCTGGACCGCTCCCGGGACTGGCTGCTGAAAGCAAACCACCAGGGGCCGGGTTCGTCGCAAAACAATAACGCGGGTAACCCGGCTGCCAGTCGGGTCGAGGTCTCAGCTGAAGGACCGATTGCTGCAATGGTCGGCATGCAATCACCTTTCCATGAACAGCGCAGCATCGTGGCCCTGTTGGCCAATGAAGATGCAGGCTTCCAGTTGTTGCGCGAGACGCTCAATGACAGCGGCAAGATGGACGCGGTGGCCGGCTCAGTGGTGTTGATCCGCAGTAGTGGCGTCCAGGGCCATATGGTCGGCGACCACTATTACGTCGGCAGTCTGCCATGGTGGCTGATGCTCTGGTTCAAGTTGTCCGAGCACCCGGTCCTGCTCGCATTTCTCGCCGTGTCTGGCGTCCTGCTCAGTGCGTTCCTGATCTGGCGCGTCCTGCAATGGGCAGCTCGTCGTCGTCTGGCTTATGAAGAATAAGTCGGTGAGTAATGCCCGGGCGCGACTGCTTGCAGCGGTTTTGCCAATCCTGGCATGGCCTGCGCAAGGCGCGAGCCAATGCGTCTGGCCAGCCTGGGAAAACTTCAAGCATCACATGATCAGCGATGATGGGCGGGTTATAGACGCGTCCTCCCCGCAGCAGATAACCACGTCTGAAGGGCAGAGCTACGGGCTGTTTTTTGCGTTGGTGGCCAACGATGAGCAAAGCTTCGGCCGGCTGTTGACCTGGACCCGCAACAATCTGGCGGACGGCGATCTCAGCCATCGTCTGCCCGCCTGGAAATGGGGGCTCGACAAGGACGGTCAATGGGGCGTACTTGACGCCAACAACGCCAGCGATGCTGATCTATGGATTGCCTACAGCCTGCTGGAAGCAGGCCGCCTGTGGCACCGGCCTGATTATCTGGCGTCAGGTAATCACCTGCTGTGGCGAAGCGCCGCACAAACCCTGCGCAAGCTGCCGGGTCTTGGCCTTATGTTGCTCCCAGGGGATGTCGGCTTCGAATCCAGCCAGGGCTGGCGCCTGAACCCCAGCTATCTGCCACCACAATTGTTATCGCGCTTTGCGCTCATCGCACCGGTATGGGCCGAAGTGGCGCAAAACTCTCGGCGCCTGCTGATCGAGGGCGCTCCCAAAGGCTTCGCACCGGACTGGCTGGTGTGGCAGGCCGGGCAAGTTGCTTCCGTCGATGGCAAGGACGCGCAGGGAAGCTACGACGCTATTCGTGTCTATCTGTGGCTCGGCATGTTGGCGCCCGATGCCCCCGGGCGCACCGACTTGCTCGATCACTTCAAACCCATGCTTGAGGCCACCGCCCGCCTGGGCTATGTGCCGGAGCACGTCGACTCCGTCTCCGCAAAGACCCTGGGCTCTGGGCCGGTCGGGTTTTCGGCGGCACTCTTGCCGTTGTTGACCAACGATGCATCGACGGCTGCGGTGCTCTCTGCCCAGCGTGAACGCCTGCGTCAATCGCCGCCGTTGGCCGATGCCTATTACAACCAGTCGCTGTTGATGTTTGGCCAGGGCTGGGACGAACAGCGCTATCGGTTCGACAAGGATGGGCGACTGCAACCGAACTGGACGAGTACATGCACGCACTGAACAGAGCCCCCCATACCAGTGCATTCAAGGTTTTGGTCTTGCGCTGCACACTGCTGCTGTCCTGTCTGAGCGGTGCCACGCTCGCAGCGACGGTTCCTGTTACTCAACAGGAGCAACAGCAATGGCTGCTGCAACAGATGCGTATCGGTGAAGCGTTGCAACGCGAAGATCTGGTTCGCGACTCTTTGGCGCGACTGAAATTGATCGCCCCCGACAATCCCCAGGTCCTGGTGGGTGAAATACGCCAGGCGTTGGCTGATAAGTCTCAGGCGCAGAACAGCGCCTGGATCGAGCAAAGATTGACTCGCCTGCGCCAGTTAGCGCCGGACTCCGCGCAACTGCGCCAGGCTCAAGCATTGATCAAATTGCAGAGCCAGGATGGTCAGCGTCAGTTGCAGCAGGCGCGGTTATTGGCTGCCGCCGGGCGCTACGACGAAGCCAGTGAAGCCTTTGAACAGCTATTCGCAAAAGAGCCGCCGGACCTCGCCTCAGCGCTTGAATACTGGAGCGCACGCAGCCGGATCAGCGGCCAGAGAGTGGCTGTGCTCGGTCATGTGCAGGCGCTGGACCGGGATTATCCAGGCAATACCGGCGTACGACAGATGCTGGTCGGCCTATTGTTCGCCGAGGGTCGCGACGACGAGGCTCTGGCCACGCTGCATCAATTGGCGGCTGATCCTCAGGCCAGTGCCAATGCGGCGGAGCGGGAATACAACTACCTGATCAAATTGCCAACTGGCCCGAAAACGGCGCAGGCATGGCAGGCATTCATTCACTATTACCCGTATTCACCGTTGGCTAAAGACGCTACGCAGCGACTTGCGCTGCAACAAGGATTGTTGACCGATCCTGCCTGGCAGGCCGGCGTCAAGGCCAAGGGCCTGCTTGAGCAAGACAATGCCACGGACGCTGTGGCCAGGGCTGCAACAGCCGAGGGACTGTTACGCCGTGCCGTTAAGGCTTATCCGCAAGATTCAAGCCTTTACGGCGCACTGGGTACCGCGTTGATGCGCCAAGGCAAATACTCGGCGGCACATGAGGCTTTCTCCACGGCTCTGAGCAAGGAACAGGACACCGATTACATCAGCAAATGGCAGGATCTACAGGCTGTTACGCGCAACTGGATGCTCCTGCAGAAAGGCGATGAAGCCCTGCAACGCAAGGACTATGCGGCGGCGCGTAGTGCGTATCGGCAATCGCGAACCCTCAAGGCTGATTCCGCCGAGCCATTGATCGGCCTCGCCAATGTCGCTATGGCCGAGTCCAATGAAATCGAGGCCGAAGCGTTGTTGTTACAGGCGCGCAAGGTCGAACCGGGCAATGGCAGCGTGGTGCGTGCACTGGTCCGACTGTATCGCGGGCAATCAAGCGAGCGCGCTGAAGCCTTCCTCAATACCTTGCCGGCCAGCAACCAGCCTGAGTTTGCCAGCCTGCGTCGGAGCATTGAACTTGAGCGGCTGAATGTGCAGGCTGACCTCGCCAGTCAGCATTCGGACTGGGCTCAGTTGGCATCACTGCTGAAGAAAATCCGCACGCTGGACCCCGACAATCCATGGACGACCTATCGCCTGGCCACCGCCGAGATTGCCATGGGACAACCGCGAGAGGCTGATAAAGCGTTCCATGAATTATTGGCGCTGCAAAGCCGCAATCCCGAGGCTCGTTACGCCCATGGTCTGTACCTGGCCAATGAGAACCGCGACAGCGAAGTGCTGGCCACCCTCGGGCAGATTCCGGCCACCGCCTGGACCGATAACATGCGTGAACTGCAGACTCGGATCAAACGTCGGCAGTTGATGGCTCAGGTCGAACAGCGACGTAACAGCGGGCATGAGTCTGAGGCCATTGCCTTGTTGTTGCGTGATCCAACGGTGGATGATCTTGGCACCCTCGCCGATTGGGCCGCCCAGCGTGAAGATTACGTCGAAGCCGAACGTTACTACCGCAAGGTGCTCAAGCTCCAGCCGCAGAATGACGAGGCGCAGTTGGGCTTGATCGAAATGCAGATTGCCACCGGGCACATCCAGCAAGCGCGTGCCGGCCTGGAAAAAATCGTCCCGTCGCCTTCGGCACCTGCGCCCTGGCAACGACGCCTGATCAATGCCTGGTCTGCGGTGGGTGAAAAGGACAAAGCCAGCGCGATGTTCGCCAATCTGCTGAAAACACCCCAGACCGATCCGCTGATCTACCGCGATGCGGCGCGTCTGATGGCCAGGGATCAGCCGCAACAGGCGCTGGATAATTACGCCCGCAGCATGGCCGCAGCAGGATTGATTTCACCTGCCCAAGCCAGCCCCCGCGACAACGTAGCCATGACCGAGGCCAGTCGCGCCAAGGACAGCGATGAGTGGCTGGCGCGAAGCCTGCGCAGTGATGTCGACGAGCTTTACAAACAGCAGAACCCGACCGTCAATCTTTACCATGACTACGCTTGGCGTACCGACAACACGGCACCGGGCATCTCCGACCTGACGACGCAGATAACCATTGTGCGTATCGACTCGCCGTTCGCCCAAGGAGAGGGCTTCGTTCAGGCCGAACAGGTGGACCTTGACGCCAGCGCCTTCGACACCGACGCCGATGGTTTACACCGGGAACAGTTCGGCACCTGCGCCGTGCAATATCGGGTTCAGGCCACAGGTGCGCCTGTGCCCAATGGCTGTCCCGGCACTTCACTGAGCACCAACGGGCCAAGCCTCGCTGTGGGCTGGAAAAACGATCAATGGGCGCTCGACCTTGGCCATTCGCCGCAAGGTTTCGAAGTGGGCAACTGGCTTGGAGGTATCGCCTACAGCAGTGACTGGAGGTCCATTGGCTGGACGTTGACCGCCTCACGCCGGCCCATGAGCAACTCGGTCGTGTCATACGCCGGAGCCGTCGATCCCGTGTCCGGTACACGCTGGGGTGGCGTGACCAGCAACGGTGTGACCTTGAGCCTGAGCCATGATGAAGGTGGCGTTGATGGTGTGTGGGCCAGTCTCGGCAGCCATTGGCTACGCGGTAAAAACGTGGTCGACAATCAGCGCCTTTCGGCCATGACCGGCTACTACTACCGACTGGTGGACCGCGCCGACGAGCGCATGCGCACCGGTTTGACCCTCATGTATTGGGGTTACGACAAAGACTTGAGCGAGTACACCCTGGGTCAGGGCGGCTATTACAGTCCACAACGGTACTACTCGATCGGCATACCCTTTAGCTACGCGTGGCGTAATGCCAACTGGTCGGCTCAGCTGGACAGTTCGGTGGGCTGGTCCGTCTCGAAAACCGATGGAAGCGATTTGTATCCACTGGATGGTCCGGCGGGCAAGCTATTCAGCCAGGCCGCCGCCGCTGGATTGGAAATCGATCCAGACACGACCCTGACCAAGGACGGAAGCAGCAGCAGCGGCGCCAGTATCCGCCTGCAGGGTTTGGTCGAACGCCGCCTGACCAATCATATGGTCGTGGGCTCGGGGATCACCCTGCAACACAGCGAAGGCTACGCCCCAAGCCGCGCGATGCTGTATTTGCGTTACACCTTCGATGAATGGCAGGGCAACCTCCCGATGCCGATCGAACCCGTAACACCCTATGCGGATATGCGGTGACGATGTGAAATCTCGCTGCTGTGCACGGTGTTAGCTATGCTGCTGACAGCATGACGCGGTTCACTTCTGAGGGATGCTCGATGTTCTACGTGCAACGCAATACAGACGGCCGACTGCTGCGCGTGGAAGCCGAAGCCTACGCCGAATCCACGGAAACGCTGCCGGCCGACCACCCTGACCTCCAGGCCTGGTTCGCCAATGAAGTCATGGCCACCAGCCACAAACAACTGCTGCAAATCAAACAGCTCAAGCAACTGCGCCAGAGCGACCTGGAAATGATCCGGGTACTCGACGACTTGATCGCCGTGCTGATCAGCAAAGGCGTGATTCTCGTAACGGACCTGCCAGAGCCCGCGCAGACCAAACTCATGGACCGCTTCCAGGCGCGTGAGGCGTTGGGTGGGTTGAGTAATCTGGTTGAGGATGATGAGGCAGGGTTTATCTGACATCCGGGGTCGCAGCCTTCGTCAGCGACAGCTGTGCGAAGGCTGCAACCTTTGCGATTACCCTATTGCCAAGGCTTGGGTTCACCCACCAACCGCCCCTGAACGCCGTACACGCCCATCTCGCTAAGCACCGCCAACTCCCCATGCGTCTCGACCCGCTCGGCAATCAGCGGCAGATCAATACTGTGGGCCGCACGCTGGACGGCTTCGATGAACAGGCGTTTGTCGCGCTCCTGATCAATCGCACGGATGTAGCTACCGTCGATCTTCAAGTAGGCCAACCCCAAGCGCGCCAGGTTGCCGATCATGCTGAAGCGTCCACCGAAATGCTGCAGACCCAAGGAGAACCCGAGCGCTCGCAAACGCCGGGTCAGCGCTTCGAGACTGGCTTGCTGTGGTAATTGCTCTTCGCCGATTTCCAGGGTCAGTCGCGGTCCCAGATTGGAGTGCGAACGCAGCGTGGCGAAGACCGCAGTCAACGCTTGCGGGTTTTCGAGGGTGGCCGACGACAGGTTCAGCGCCATTGATTCTTCGTGGGTGCTCATCTGCTCCAGTACCAGCTCCAGCATCAGCCGGTCCAGTCGCGCCGCCCAGCCGAACCGTTCCAGCCACGGCAAGAAACGTCCGGCAGGGATGCTCTCGCCCTGGTCGTCGATCAGGCGGGAAAGCACTTTGTAGTGCAGTACCAGCTGCGTGTTCTGACTGGCCACCACGGGCTGGAAAAACAACTTGAATCGTCGTTGCTCCAAGGCCTGATCCAGCAGGTTGTGCCAGGCATGATGGTCGTCGCCGACATGGGTCGGGGCCCTGTGATCGAGGCAGACCCAGTTCGAATCGGTCTGGCCTTCGGCCTGCGCCAATGCCTGATCCGCCAGCCCGAGTACGGCTTGCGGGGCGTCGCCATGAATAAAGGGCGCCAGCCCGATCGCCGCTACAGAGGGGACGTCAGTAGCACCGGTCGCGTATAGACTGCCTAAGGCCGTGTCGAGGTGCTGCGCCAGTTGCACCGCCTCTTCACGCACCAGGCCTGGGGCCAGAACGGCGAATTCGCCGCCACGAATCCGTGTGACCAGGTTGGTTGTTTCCGGATATCTGGCGCACTCGCGGGACAACTGCTGACCAACCGCCTGGAGCAACGCATCCGTGCGCTGGCCGCCCAGCCGCTGGTTCAACCCGGTGAGATCCTTGACCCGCAACAGCAGCAAGTAACCGGAGCTGGCTTGCTCGGGATTGCTCACCCGTGCATTCAGTTGCATCTCGAAGTAACGTCGGTTGGCCAAGCCGGTCAGGTTGTCCTGATAGGACTCGACCCGCAGCTTTTCACTGCGTTCGGCCTGCTCCTGAAACAGCGCCTTGAGCTTCTCGACCATCTGGTTCATGGCCTGCACCACGCGACGCAGTTCCGGCGTGCGCGGCAATTGCGGCAGGCTGAGAAACTCGCGGCGGGCAATGGCGTGGGACTGCCGGACCATGTAATCGAGGGGCTTCAATTGCCGACGCAGCAACAGCGCGCCCAGTATCGCGCTGACCACGCCACAGAACAGCAACCACCCCAAGCTGCCCAACGCGCTTTGCCACAACTTGGCCAGCGCGAACATCGGGTGACTGACCACCTCGACCCGTGCGGCCTGTACCCAACCGCGACTGACTATCGCATCGCCCCCGGCAGGCTCCAGGCCAATCAGTTTGACGAACCAGTCAGGCACCCGGGTATCGGCCGCAATGCCGCTGCGTTCGATCAGGGTCTTGTCGTTGGATAAATCGACCACACGGATGCTGGCGTAATAACCGCTGTCAAAGATCGAGCTGACCAGCAATTCGGTCATCGCCGGGTCGTCGATATTGGGCGTCAGTGACAGCGCCAGCGCCGTCGCCGCATCCTGGGCGTGGGAACGCAGCTGGTTGACGTACTGGGAGCGCGAGCTTTCCAGGCTGACCATGAAGCTGCCGGTGAAGGCGACGACCAGGAACAGACAGATAGCGATCAAAAGCTGTTTGAACAAAGACATCTGTGGGCGTGCTCCTAGTTAGTCGTCTCGACCGGGAATCCTTCGGCCTGCATTTTTTTCAGCACATCCTGCCAACGGGACAAACGCTTGGTGTCCCCGACCTTCTGATTGCCCTTGGCCCCCGGTAACCACAACCCTTCTGCGTTGAAAGCGTAGACCGGCAGCAAATCCTTTCTCTGGCTGGCTGGCCTGATCGAGTCGACAAGGCTGTCGAGCACCAGCGGTTCGGCTTCCGGGCTTGAGTAGTAAGTCAGCACCATGTGCGCGCGATTCAGGCTCAGCGCCTTTACGTACGTGATGCGCAGCTTGTCACTGGAAACGCCAAGGTGGCGCAGACTGAAATATTTGGCGATTGCGTAGTCTTCGCAATCACCGGCGCCTTTCCACAAGGCTTCGACGGGTGTTTCCCAGTAATCGACCTGATGCCACAGGTCGATGTCTTCGACGTAACGCAGTTGTTTGTTGAAGAAGCGGTTGATCACGTTGAGCTGTTCCAGCTCGCCAACTTGTTTCTGCGTAGCCAACATGTGCTGCCACGCATCTATGCGCTGCTGACCGTCGCCCAAAGATCCGTACAATGCCTGCGCCCGAGCGCTGATCAGGGAAAAGTCCCAATCGGCATGCACACCGCCCAGCAGCACACCGGCCAGCAGCAAGGCGCCGCACGAGCAGCGCAAGATCCGGGATATCGGAAAACGTACCGCCAAGGCGAGGCATCCAGGGTAGTCAGGTGGAATCGAGTGAAGGTGTAGGTTAGCTCGGGAAAAAATAATGGCACACTGAGATCACTGACGGCACGCTAAACTAAGGGAAAGACGCTCTTATGGGGCGTTTGACAAGCCGTCAGGCAGTCACTAGTGTCAATTGGATCCAAAACTTCAGTCAATCAGGGTGCGTAGTAGTGACACAAAAGCCCAACCCCCTCAGCAGTATCAAGGTCAACGGGCCGATTCCCGCGCACCTGGCGCGCTCGGTGATCGAAGAAACCTTGCGCTCGGCCATCCTGGACGGTCGCCTGCCGTGTGGCATCGCTCTGCGCCAGCAAGACCTGGCCGATCTCTTCGGGGTCAGCCGCATGCCGGTGCGTGAAGCGTTGCGCCAACTGGAAGCCCAGGCATTGCTCAACGTGATCGCCCATAAAGGCGCTGTGGTTGCCCCGCTCGTCCAGGGCGATGCCGCGGAAACCTACGCCCTAAGGATTTTACTGGAGTCCGAAGCACTACGTTTATCGGTGCCGTTGCTTGAGGCGGCGGATCTCGAACAGGCCGCGAGCTATATCGACGAGCTGGAGACGGAACAGGACTATACCGAAATCGGCCGGCTCAATCGCCTCTTCCATATGTCGCTCTACAGCAGGGCACCTAATCGCCGGTTACTGAAACTGGTAGAGGACGGACTGAACGAAGAAGAGCGTTTCCTGCGCTTCAACCTCGAAGCGATGGGCCTGGGCAAGTTGTCCCAGGAAGATCACCGGGCCTTGTGGCGGGCCGCCGACGCGCGGGATGTCGAAGGATCGGTGCAATTGCTGGTCAACCATCTCAATCGCGGGGTTGAGGTCATCACCCGGTACCTCGCCAGTCCAGAAGCCCAGAACAAAAAAACCTCGTAGCAAAGGCAACGGCAGGCCCAGAACGACAAAACCCCTGTCTGCGTTAGCAGACAGGGGTTTCGGAATTCAATCTTGACGATGACCTACTCTCACATGGGGAAACCCCACACTACCATCGGCGATGCATCGTTTCACTTCTGAGTTCGGGATGGGATCAGGTGGTTCCAACGCTCTATGGTCGTCAAGAAATTCTGTGTGCCAGTCCGTCATTACGACGTGCCAGCGAATTCTTGATGCTTCTACTA
>NZ_CATKQQ010000008.1:0-76794 GCF_949767605.1 Pseudomonas sp. IT-P218 | reverse complement strand
GGGATCTTCAGTGCATAAAAAAGGCCTGCATTTGCAGGCCTTTTCAATTTTACGAATCGCCTTACGGCTTGTGCGCGCGCGCGAGGAATTCGTGGGATTGCATTTCCAGCAGGCGACTCAGGGTTCGCTGGAACTCGAAGTTCAGGCGGCCGCCGGTGTACAGATCCTTGAGTTCGACTTCGGCAGAAATGATCAGCTTGACGTTGCGATCGTAGAACTCGTCGACCATGTTGATGAAGCGTCGGGCGATGTCGTCGGTGGTGACGCTCATCTGCTCGACACCGCTGAGCAACACGGCGTGGAAGATCTTGCCCAGTTCGATGTAGTCGTTCTGGCTGCGCGGGCCGTCGCACAGTTCGCGGAAGTCGAACCAGGCCACGTCATCGCAGGTGCGCAGGGCACGGATCTCGCGATTCTCGATCATCAGCACGTCGTTTTCGATCGCTGCCGTGCATTCCGGCGTCAGTGCGCGGAAGCTCTTGCGCAGACTTTCGTGGGACGCTTCGTCGAGCGGGAAGTGGAACAGTTCCGCCTGCTCGAGGTGACGCAGGCGATAGTCGACGCCGCTATCGACGTTGACGATCTCGGTGTTCTGCTTGATCAGGGCGATGGCCGGCAGGAAGCGCGCACGTTGCAGGCCATCCTTGTACAGGCCGTCCGGCACGATGTTCGACGTTGCGACCAGGGTCACGCCGTTCTTGAACAGCTCTTCCATCAAGGTGCCGAGAATCATGGCGTCGGTGATGTCGGAGACGAAGAACTCATCGAAGCAGATCACCCGGGCTTCGGTAGAGAAGCGCTTGGCAATGATGGTCAGCGGGTTTTTCTCGCCGCCCAGGGTCTTCATTTCTTCATGCACGCGCTTCATGAAGCGGTGGAAGTGGGTGCGGGACTTTTCCTTGAACGGCAGCGCTTCGAAGAAGGTGTCGACCAGGTACGTCTTGCCGCGACCCACGCCGCCCCAGAAGTACAGGCCCTTGACCGGTGCCTGATCCTTCTTGCCAAACAGTTTGCCCAGCAGGCCCGGCTTATTCTGCTCGGCCGCGACCAGATCGTCGTACAGGCGCTGCAGATGGCGCACGGCAGTTTCCTGCGCGGCATCATGGAAGAATTCCGGGCGTTTCAGATCAGCTTGATATCGTTCTAGGGGCGTCATAATTCGTTAGCAAGGCAACAAAAACGGGCCGTCACTGTAGCGATGGCCCGTGAGAATGGCAATCAGCCCTTGGTCGGGCCGAGCCGTTGATTATTCCTGAACTGGCGTCAGCGCGATGCGCAATGCCTCGATCGCCGCATCGCGCGCGGCGCTGTCAGCGAACGCCGGGCTGTCGCCCACGCACTGGCCTTCAAGCCAGACGCTGAAGCCCAGGTCTTCGCTGCGCACGTCCAGTGGCTGGCCCGATTGCAGCTGCTTGGTCACCTGACCGGCGGTTTTACCATCGGCAAAGTGACGCGACAGCAACAATTGCTCGCCATCGGCCGCCAACAGACGGAAGCGGAAACTGCCGTCGTCTTCGCGGAAGCTGACAAAACGTGCAGCCTTCGCCGCTTTCTTCTTCGTGGTTGCGGCCACTTGAGCCTGGGCAACGAAAGAACGCAGACCCACCGCTTCACGCAACTCGTTGAGGAAAGGGGTCGCGACTGCGCGAGCCTTTTTCGCACCGTGCTGCAGGATGTCTTCAAGGTCCGCCGGACGCTCGATCAGCTGGTTGTAACGCTCGCGGGATTCGCCCAATTCGCTGTCCAGCAGTTGGAACAGGCGATTCTTGGCCTCGCCCCAACCCAGGCCCTGCAGCAGATCGCTGCGGAACTCGTCAGCCTGCGCCGGGGTGGCAAACGCCTGGAACAGGGTGAACAGGTGCGAGTTGTCCGGATCCTTTGCCTCGCCCGGTGCACGGGAGTCGGTGACGATACGGGAAATCGCGTCCTTCATTTCCTTGGCGCTGCTGAACAACGGAATGGTGTTGTCGTAGCTCTTCGACATTTTCCGGCCATCCAGGCCCGGCAGCGTGGCCACGCTTTCCTCGATCAGCGCCTCGGGCATGGTGAAGAATTCCTTGCCCTGGCCAAACAGATGGTTGAAGCGCTGGCCGATGTCCCGGGCCATTTCCACGTGCTGGATCTGGTCGCGGCCGACCGGCACCTTGTGCGCGTTGAACATCAGGATGTCCGCGGCCATCAGCACCGGGTAGCTGTACAGGCCCATGGTGATGCCGGCGTCCGGGTCTTCACCGGTCTCGACGTTCTTGTCCACCGAGGCCTTGTAGGCGTGGGCGCGATTGAGCAGGCCCTTGGCGGCCACGCAGGTCAGCAGCCAGGTCAGCTCAGGGATTTCCGGGATGTCGGACTGACGATAGAAGGTCACGCGGTCCACATCCAGGCCACCGGCCAGCCAGGTCGCGGCGATTTCCAGGCGCGAGCGCTGGATGCGCAGCGGGTCATCGCACTTGATCAGGGCGTGGTAGTCGGCCAGGAAGTAGAACGAATCGGCATTGCTGTCACGGCTGGCAAGGATCGCCGGGCGGATGGCGCCGGCGTAGTTGCCCAGGTGCGGCGTGCCGGTGGTGGTGATGCCGGTGAGGATACGGGTACGAGTCGTCATGGGTAATCGCTTGTCAGACTGCAATCAATTCGAGAGACGCGGCAGGATCAGATCCTTGAGATCGGTCAGCTTGCCATGAAAAAAGTGTCCGCATTCTGCCACTTTCAGCAGCTCATGGGGACGTTCAAGCTGGTCGGACCATTGGTAAACCAGCTGTGGATCGATCACTTCGTCGGTTTCCGGCTGGATCAGGGTCAGTTCGCCGTGTTGCGGCAGTGGGTCCTGAGCACCCAGGCGCATGACCGCTGGTGCGACCATGAACAGATGCTTGAGCTGCTCGCCCTGCGCTTCCAGGCGGCCGCCGAGACTTGCTGCAACAAATCCGCCGAAGGAAAACCCGAACAGGGTCAACGGCAATTCCGGGTGTTTGGCGCGAAACCATTCGGCGACAGATTGGGCATCGTCGACTTCACCGGTGCCCATATCGTGAGAGCCTTCGCTGGCACCGACACCACGGTAATTGAAACGCAAGGTGATCAAACCGGCATCGCGCGCAGTGCGCTGCAGGGTCGAGACCACTTTATTGAGCATAGTGCCGCCCTGTACAGGGTTCGGATGGCAGATAAGCGCCAGGCCGCGCGGCTGCTCATTGTCCAGGTACAGTGCTTCCAGTTGGCCGACCGGGCCGTCAATCACTACAGGGGTTTCACGCATAAGCAAGGAAGGAACTCCGTGACCTCGAATCGGGTCGACTCGTCTAGCAAATTGTCTGCAACTGTCTATTGCGAGCGAATCGCGGTATACAGCGCAGGTTCGAGCCGTTAACGTAAAGCAAAGCCGTTTATAGAGGAAGGACTCGTGGAACACTCGCTCTTAGTTTGGTTGTTGCCGACTCTTGCCCTGGTTGTGGGTGTCGCCATTGGTTTCCTGATCGCTCGCCTGGCGCCGAATGCCGCGCCTAGCAGCACGCAACGTCAGCTGGACGATATTCAGGAACGTTTCGACAGTTATCAGAACGAGGTGGTGACCCACTTCAACAGCACTGCAACATTGGTCAAGAAACTGACTGCGAGCTATCAGGAAGTGCAGGATCATCTCGCCGAGGGTGCCAACCGCCTGGCCCTGGACGAGCAGACCCGTCAACGCTTGCTGGCCTCCCTGCACGCCGACGCAACGCAGGCTCCACGGGAACGCCTGACACCGCCGCGCAATCAGGAACCGCCGCGCGACTACGCACCCAAAGCCCCGAACGCGCCGGGCATGCTCGATGAGCATTACGGCCTGAAGAAGTAATCAGGTTACAGGTGTGAAAAAGCCCCTGTAGGAGCTGTCGAGTGCAACGAGGCTGCGATCTTTTGATTTTCAGAAGCAAGATCAAAAGATCGCAGCCTGCGGCAGCTCCTACAAAAAAACCGCCCGACCTGTGAAGATCGGGCGGTTTTTTTACGCCTGACGCTTATGGGTACTGCTGAACGTTGCCTTGCTGCTGGGCACCATACTGCTGGCCTGGAATCGCCTTCAGGTTGACCTCTACCCGGCGGTTCTGCGCCCGGCCATTGACGTCACCGTTGCTGGCGACCGGGTTATCCGGGCCGGCGCCACGGGCGCTCAGGTTGGCACCGCTGACGCCTTGCGAGGTCAGGTAGGTCGCCACGCTCTGGGCGCGACGCTGGGACAGGTCCATATTGTGCTGGCGGGCACCAGTGCTGTCGGTGTAGCCGACGATTTCGATCTGGTTCTGGTTGAACTCTTTCAGCGAGCCGGCCAGGTTGTTCAGCGGCTGATAGAAGCTCGGTGCGATATTCGCCGAATCGGTGGCGAACGTGATGTTGCCTGGCATGATCAGCTTGATCTGGTCGCCTTGACGTTGCACTTCGACACCGGTGTTGGCCATGCTGGCACGCAGCTTTTTCTCCTGCTGGTCGGCGTAGTAGCCGTAACCGGCGGCGGAAGCACCCACGACGGCAGCACCGATCAGCGCGCCCTTGCCACGGTTGTCGTGGTTGATGGCAGCACCGGCCAGTGCGCCTGCGAGAGCTCCGAGGCCACCGTACTTGGCGGTTTTGCTCATGCCCGTGGAGCCGCTATCGGCCTGGCCCTGGCCCTGGCCGTCGTAGGGGTTGGGCGATGCGCAACCGGCCAACAGTGCCACGGCAGTAGCGACAATAATCAAACGAGGCGTGGTGAACATGTAGAGCTCCTACTTTTTTGCATTCTGTGGTGCAACGGACTCAGCATCGGACCCTTGCGGGCGTTGGATCATTTCGACCCGTGAAAATTCCACTTGTTACAAATCAGGCCCGAACAAAAGGGTTCTCGCGCATTTCATCGCCCAACCGGGTGTCCGGACCATGCCCGGCCACCACGGTCGCTCCTTCGTCGAGGGTATACAGGCGCTGCTTGATCGAACGCACGATGGTCGCCTGATCGCCTCCCCACAAATCCGTGCGCCCTACCCCGCGGCGGAACAAGGTGTCCCCGGCAATCAGCAGCTTCGCGTCGGCAAACCAGAAACTCATGGAGCCCGGCGTATGACCCGGTGTGTGCAAGGCCACGCCACAGCCACAGGCCAGCTCTTCATCGTCGGCCAGCCAGCGGTCCGGCGACGGTACCGGCGTGTAGGGCACACCGAACATCTGGCATTGCATCTCCAGGTTGTCCCAGAGAAATTGGTCTTCCTTGTGCAAATGCAGGGTGGCGCCGGTTTTTTCCTTCAACTGGCCGGAGGCCAGGAAGTGATCGAGGTGCGCATGGGTGTGAATGATGCTGACCACCTTCAGGCCCAGGGCATCGAGCCGCGCGAGGATCAGTTCGTGATTGCCACCCGGGTCGACCACGATGGCCTTTTTGGTGATCGGGTCGCCGATGATCGTGCAGTTGCACTGCAAGGGACCGACGGGGAAGGTTTCGCGGATCAACGCAGGTTTGGCAGCGTCCATGGGTGTTCCTGGAAAAAATGGATGGCATATTCTCGCACAGCTCGACGACATCGCCGATGCCACCCATTGCCACTGCCTGATTGCGGAAGCGGACTACAACAAACAAGGAAACGTCTGACTTACGTCTGACAGCCCCGTATAGAACCCTGTTCACGGCATTTTGCCACTCCTCCGTTCCATCGGGAGCAGAAGCAATTTGATCGTAAACAAGGAGTTCTAGCAATGGCAAAGGGATATTTCATTCGCAAGGGTGACAAGACCACCTGCGGTGGCGAGGTGCTGGAGACCGATACCCGCATCATGATGTTTGGCTTCGCCCATGCTCGCGCAGGGGATCCGGTGTCCTGCGGCAAAAACGACGAAACCTACGAAATCGAGGGTGGCATCTCGTTCATGGACAGTCACGGCAGGCTAATGGCGGGCTCGTTGGACAGCCGCAGCAGCTGCCCCTGCAAGGCCGGGTTCATCCCCTCGTTTACCACCGCCACCTACGACTCCAGACAGGATGCTGCGCCGCCAGTGGCAAGGAGTGCCACTCAACAGGCGGCCGCGCCCGTTGCACCCAGCAATCCGGTGACGCCACGACAATCCACTTTCACTTCAGCGCGGGCGCCCACACCAACGCTCAGCGAACGGCCAGGGACGGTCTGCGAGAACCTTTGGCGCGGCTACCAGCAGCGGGTCGAAAACGTCGTAGCACCGGGCGGTAAGCTGATCGCCGACCCGAAAGCGCGCAACAAGGCGATCAATGCCGCCTACGCCCAGCTATGGCGCCACGACCCGCGTTTTCAGTGGGCCGGGCTGGCGGCCTTCGCTTCGAAACAGGTGGGTTGTGGTCTGCTGCACGCGGCGGATTCGGTCGAGAAGATTCAGGCGGAAGAAGAGGCGATACAGCAATTGAGGGACAGTGCCAGACAAGGACTGAGAGGCTTGCTCAGTCCCAGTGAGCGGGAAAAGCGCGCGACCATTCGGGCGTTTGAGCAGCGCCAGCACGAGTACGAAGAGGCCAACCGTGACAACCCGGTGTGGGGCTTCACCCATTGGGGTGCCGACCTTCCCTTGTCGTACTCGCAACGAATGTACCGGTTTGTGTACGAGATGCTGGCCATGGGAAATACCACGCTGTTCCTGGATGTGTATCCGCTGCATGTGTTTTACAAGGAACGGGGGTTGGAGGCGCTGAAGGATTGCCTGGCTGCACGGAAAAACATCTATGGGAGTGGTGAGTACCCGGTGTTGTGGCCGGTCGGGCAGGAAACGCTGAAGTTCGGGACTGACCACAAGGAAATCCTCCTGGCCTTCGAGGCGATCGAGGCGGGCAATATTGCCAAGAGTGTTGAGCATCTAGCCAAGCACGAACAGGTCAACATCCTGCAACCGGCGATGTACGACGACAGCGGTCTGAAATGGTTATTGCGCGGTAACCATGCCTCCTACGTCACTAACATCCCCTCCGGTGCCGCCCAGGCCATCGAGCTGACGCTGGCCAGCCAGTGCCGTCCCATCGAGAACGGACGCACCATTGGTTTTGGCAGTAATCCCTTTGCCAACCTGGCTGACATCGAACGGCGCATGATCTTTGTGCTCAAAGCCGCGGCGCAGTTTGACGATTTGCTGCACAGCGACCAGCGCGACCAAATTGAGCAATCGATTCGGGACATCGCCTGGGGTGGAGGCGTGCGATGAGCCTGCTGCAGCGCATAGGCTGGCGACGCGGTGCGTTGGCACTGGCGATCGCGGCCCTCCTGACGTCCGCCGCGATTCAAGTACTCTCGGATGAACCGGAAATCGCCCTGTTGATCGGCGAGCCGTACGAAGCCATGCGCCAGCGCTCCAGCGCAAGCATTGGCCCGGCCGTTCCCGGGCACTCGTGGTTCAGTATTCCGAAATCAGATGCACGCCTGCGTTTCATTGATCCAAGTACGGTTTTGTAACGCCTCTGGCCCGTTTTTTCACGGTGATGTTTGATGATGAACATATCCACGGTGTCCGCATGTCCCCACAAATCGAGCCGCTATTACTCGACGACGCTCTCAAGGTCGTGCTGGATTTGCAGGAGCAATGGCGCAACGCTGGCTGGACCCCCATCAAGGTCGATTACTTCCCTTCATTCGCCGACACTCCTGAGTGGCGAGCCCAATTACGGGACGTTAACAAAGGCGGCACATCCTATTGGCACGCGTCCAACCGGTATCAAGTGATGTTGATTGTGAATCGATTCAAGGACCAGAAACGGCCCACAGAGGAGCGCTATCTCATCACGCTGTCACTGGCCACGCCATGGACGAACCCTTGACCATACTTCATAACGACGAACGTGCGATTTGCACTGGCGACGCGACCACGGCCTAGGACGCCAGCAAGAAAACCCGCGCAACGCTACACCAACACCCCCAACTCCTTCGCCCGCGCCACGGCCTGCGTGCGCCGCTCTACCCCCAGCTTGCTGTTGATATGGCTGGCATGGGTTTTCACCGTATGCAGGGAAATGAACAGCTGGTCGCTGATCTCCTGATTCGAGCAGCCTTGGGCAATCAGGCGCAGGACAGCCATTTCCCGGGTGCTGAGTTGTTCCGAGGCGGGAGTGGGTTCCGGTGTCGGGCGAGAGGCCACGGCTGGAAGTTTTTCTGAGAGGTCCCGGGAAACCGTGGTCGGCGTGCAGAGTAGAAGTTGTCCGCGCAGCCAGTCCGGGTGCTCGGCCAATAGCCCTTCGAAGGGTTGCAACACGCCCCCGGCTGCGGCGTCCAGCGCCTGGATTAGCGCCTTGCGGGCCTCCGGTTCGCGTCCGCTGCCCAACAACAACGAAACCTTTTGCGTCAGCGCCATGGCACTGAGCATCTGCCGACCGGTTTGCTGGCCATTTTCCAGCAGCGTATTCAAACGCCCTTCGGCCAGCATCGGCTGGTTCTGGATTGCCTCCAGCAACGCTTGCTGCAATTCGATATGCAGCGGCAGTTGCGGATGGAATTCCGGGGGTGCGGCCGGCTGCTCACCGTTGTAGGTCTGGCCCAATCGGGTCAACCAGGCTTGCGCCAGGTCGGTACGCCCCTGGGCCAGCCAGAGTTCGCATTTGACCAGGGTGATCATCGCCAGGTAGTAGATCGGCGGCACGTCCCAGATGTGCATCAGCCGTTCCGCTTCGGCGAGTTCGGCAAAGGCCTTGGCGAACTCGCCGCTGCTGCCTTCAAGCCGGGCGATCACGCAATGGCCGATCAGCACGCTGATGTCGCGACAGGCGCGGGCCTCGCTCAAACCAGCTTGCAAGCGCAACCGTGCGGCTTGGGGTTGCAGGCGCACGGCCAACAGAAAACCTTCGTACAACGTCAGTCGGGCGCGTACGGCAAAGAGCCGTTGCGCAGGCAAGCCCTGCAGGCGTTGCAGCCCTTGGCGGACTTCATCCAGCGAACGCAGCACTTCACCCCGCGCCTGCAATACTCGAGCGCGGTCGTAGTGGGCCAACGCCTCGAACAGCGGATTACCAACCCGTTGCGCCAGCTCCAGGGACTCGCGGTTCAAATTCCTCGCACGCCACATATCGCCATCGGCAATGGCCAGGTTGGACAGGGTCGAGAGGCACACCAATCGCTGGCCATAGCGCTTGCACGGCAGGCTCTCCAGCGCTTCGGTGCAATAGCGTATCGTCAGTTCGCGGTTACCGCGCCCGCGCGCGATGATCCCGCTCAAGGCCAGCCATTGCGCCAGCATCGACTTTTGCGCGGTGGCCGATGGTGCCGGCAGGAAGCGGCTCAGGTGGCTGGCCAGTTCCTCGGCGGCGTCCAGCTGGCAGGCCAGCCCCAACGCCCAGCTGTAGAGCACGATCAAGCGCGGCGTGCTGATCAACAGGCTATCGGGCAAGTCCATTTTCCAGCGCAGCAACATGCCGACGTTCTGTTCGGCCAGCAGTTGTTCTTCGGAAAGGTTCTGCACCAGGTTGGCCGCAACGTCCAAATGTCCTGCCCGCAACGCCTGCTCGACCGCCTCATCGAGCAGGCCCTGGGCATTGAACCAGCGACAGGCGCGCAGGTGCAGGCTCGCGGCCGGCACCATCGACTGCGCGCCGGGCCGGGTGCGCAGCAGATCGGAAAACAGATGGTGGTAACGATACCAGTGGCCGTGCTCGTCCAGCGGCACCAGGAACACCTGGTGGGCGGCCAGGAAGCTGAGGATCGCGGCGCTGTCATGGGCGTCGCGCACGGCGTCGCATAGCTCACTGCAAAAGCGTTCCTGGGGGGCGGTGTCGTAGAGGAAGGCTTGTACTTCGGCCGGCAGGCAATCGATCACCTCTTCGAGCAGGTAGTCGCGGATCAGCCCTTCCCCGCCGTGCAGCGCCTGGGGCAACGCGCCTTGGGTGCCCGCCTCGGAGGCGGCGAGCAACCAGAAGCGCAACCCGGCTACCCAGCCTTCGCTGCGCTGGATCAGGTTTTCCAGCGCCTCGCCACGCAAGGAACTGCTGTGCCGATCGAGCAGGCTCAAGGCTTCATCGTGGGTCAGACGCAGGTCCTGCTCATGCAGCTCCAGCAGCTGGCGCGACAGGCGCAATCGCGCCAGGTGCCAGTCTGGACGCTGGCGGCTGGTGACCATCACCAGCAAGCCATCGGGTAGGTGATTGAGGAAAAACTGCAGGCAGCGATCGAGTACGGGGCCCTGGGCCAGGTGATAGTCATCGAGCACCAGCAAGAGCGGGGTGGCCGTCGACAGGTGCACGGCCAGTTCGTCGAGCAGCCCGTCCAGCCATTCTTCGAAGGCGAACGGCTGATGCCGCTGGCGCATTTTCAACAAGCCGAGGGACTGCCTGCCCAATTGCGGAAAAAAGTCCTGCAGGCCTTCCAGCAATCGCTCGAGGAATCGACCGGGGTCGCTGTCTCGCGGGCTCAACCCCAGCCACAGACTTTGCCAATGAGCTGGTAGCGCCTGACAGAACTCCACCGCCAACGAACTCTTGCCGAACCCGGCCGGTGCGCTGACCAGCAGCAACCTGCCACCCAAGCCTGCGCTCAAGCGCTCGCACAGGCGTGGGCGCAACACATGGCCGTCGGGCAATGGCGGTCGGAAAAAGCGCCCGTCCAGCGCGGCGACAGCGACGCTTGCAGGACCGGGTGGTGGGGACAGATCAGTCATGGCCGGCTCTTGTTTGAATTGCGGGTGGCGGCGTTGCAGATGTCCGCAGACTAGCGGTAAACGATGAGGGAATGAAGGTTATTGCTACAAATGGCTACAAAAACTCTAAACAATGTAGGAGCGAGCTTGCTCCGGGCGGCGTTCCGACGAGAAACCAGAGAGCGCCGCGGGCTGCCTGGTTTCGCGCGTTATCGTTGACGACCATCGCGAGCAAGCTCGCTCCTACAGAAAAAAAACGCCCCGAACCAGTCGGGGCGTTTTTCCAGAGGATGCGGCCTCAGGTCAGTGCACGTTAGCGAACACCATCCTGGCGCAACGCCGCCGGGGTGAAGTCGCTGGTGGTGGCGGTGAAGCCGAAGTCATACGCCGACTTCTCTTCGTTCTTCATGCCCAGCGCCAGGTAGCGACCCGATTGCAGGTCGTACAGGGCTTCCAGCGCGTACCACGGCACTTGCTTGTCGTAGTAGTTCTCGGCATGTGCCTCGGCCACGCGCCACAGTTGGTTGCGGCCGTCGTAGTGGTCGATCACTGCGGCCTGCCAGGTGTCTTCGTCGATGTAGAAGTCACGCTTGGCGTAGATGTGACGCTGGCCTTCCTTCAGGGTTGCAACCACATGCCAGACCCGGCGCAGCTCGTAGCGAGCCAGGTCCTGGTTGATATGGCCGGCCTTGATGATGTCGGTGTACTTGAGCTTCGGATCGTCGAGCTTGTAGGCGTCGGAGGCGATGTACATCTCTTTCTTGCCTTCGAGTTTCCAGTCGTAACGATCCGGCGCACCGTTGTACATGTCCAGGTTGTCGGAGGTACGCAAGCCATCGGCAGCGGTACCCGGCCCGTCATAGGACACTTGTGGCGCACGACGCACACGACGCTGACCGGCGTTGTAGACCCACGCCGAACGCGGTTCCTTGACCTGGTCGAGGGTTTCGTGAACCAGCAGCACACCACCGGCCAGACGTGCCGGCGCGGTCACTTTCTGCTTGAAGTAGAACAGGATGTTGCCCGGGTTCGCCGGATCGTAATCCTTCATCTTGTCACGGAACACGAACTGGTCCTGGAAGTACACCAGGCTGAACGAGCCGTTCGGCTGTGGCGTGGCCTGGGTCACGAGACGGGTCACGCTGCCGCCGCGATAGCGGGTGATGTGGTTCCAGATCACTTCGACGCCGCTTTTCGGAATCGGGAACGGTATGGCGGTTTCGAAGTTCTCCAGGCCGTTACCACCGGACACCAGGTTGGTCTTGGTGGCGTTGCGCTTGATGGCGGCGAACACGTCATCCGGCACGGTTGCACCGCGATGGGAGGTGTAGACCGGCATCTTGAAGGTTTCCGGGTAGCGCTTGAACATCGCGTACTGACCCGGGGCGAGCTTGTCCTTGTACTGGTCGACGTTCTGCGCCGTGATGGTGAACAACGGTTTTTCGCTGGCGTACGGATTGGACAGGAAACCCTTGCTGTCGACAGTACCGGCGTTTTTCGGCATGGGCTTCCAGGCCGGGATCGAACCATCGGCATTACCGGCCATTTCGGCGCCCATCGGGGTCAGGCTCTTGCCCAGCTTGTCCGCTTCGGCCGCCGGGACCGCTGCCATGACACCGGTCGCCAGCAGCGAAAGCCCCAGGACACCGGCGTGGAACAGACTCTTGGTTATTTTCATGTGTATGTGCTCGTCCTGAAAATAGAGTGCTTAGAAGTTCACGCCGAAGCTGAGCGCAACGAAGTCGCGGTCATCCACGGTGGTGTACTTGCCGTCGAAGAAGTTGGTGTACGCCAGGCTTGCGGTGTAGGTGTTCTGGTACTCGGCATCGACACCCAGGCTGACCGCTTTGCGACCTTCCTCGAAGTTGCCGCCAGGACCAGGCGAGTAACCTTCCACGTCGTGGGACCAGGCCACGTTCGGCTTGAGGTTCACACCGGCGAATACGTCGTTGTATTCCCAGATGGCACGACCGCGGTAACCCCAGGAGTTGGCCGTGGTGAAGCCGTCGTTTTCGCAGTAGCGACTGACGTTGTTTTGCGGACCGCCTGCCAAGGTACCGCTGTTCAAGGTCACGCACTGGTTGTTTGGCAATGGGCCAGGGCCGTAGCTCGGGTCACGGCCGTAACGTGCCTTGGAATTGCTTTCCAGGCCGCCAACGTGGGTCCAGCCGACTTCACCCACCAGGGTCAGACGCTCGGCGCCCATCACCTGGTCGAAGAAGTGGGTCAGGGTCGTTTGCAGCTGGGTCACTTCCTTGCGGCGATAACCTTGTTGATCCTGCCCTGGGGTGCCCTGGAGCACGGACACGTTAGGGTTCAGCGGCGTCAGGCCGGAGAAGAGGATGTCGGTGGTGTTGAGCTGGACCGGAGCGTTCGGACGGTAGCTGAGTTCACCACTCCACGCGGTGCCTGTCGGCAGGGTGGTGGAGAAGCTCAAGCCGTACAGGCGGATATCTTCAGGGTATTCGACGTAGTAGCTGGAGTTGCCCGCCACAACCAACGGCAGCAGCTGTGCAGTCGCAGCACCTGCGAGCTGGGGCGGAAGACCGGCGCCAACCAGTGCGCCACCCAGAGCCTGCGGGCTGTAGGCGCTCGCCGGCGCGCCATGGCCGCTGAAAATCGGCGCACGGCTGTGGTAATTCATGAAATAAGCACCGAACTCAGTGTCCAGCGGATCGAACATGTACTTAAAGGAAACACCGAACTGGCCGCTGTCGCGGGCATCGCGATCTGGACCGCGACGAACGATGACGCCTTCGTCCGGGTTACCCCAAGTCACGCCCCTGGCAGCCAGAACGTTGAGAGCAGGTGTAGCAGCGGGGCCCAATGCGCTGCGAAGGCTTTGTTGGGTGCGCAGTACCGCCAGGTTATTGTCGCAACCATCGGCGATCACGTCCGGTTGCGAGAAGAAGGTGCCGCAGTTGTCGGCGACCGTCTGGTCCCATTCGATCTGGTAGAAGGCTTCGGTGGAGAGGTTCTCGGTCAGGCTCTGGGACACGTAGAACATGTTGACCGGAATCAGGCCTTCCTTGATCTCGGCACCGGGACGACGGAATGCGGACACATCGATCGGGTTGATCGAGTTGATGCCGCCGCCGATGAAGGTACTTTCACCCCAGCTCACCACTTGCTTGCCCAGACGTACCGAACCTGGCTGATCGGCAATGGCGTAGTTGTGGTAGACGAAGGCGTCGAGGATCTGGCCGCCAGATGACTTGGCGCCTTCCTTGCGATTGTCGTCGCTGATGTCCTTGAACGGGCGGCTCTCGTCCTTGAGCTCGAAGTCGTACCAGTATTTGCCACGGACGAAAATGCCGGTGTCGCCATACTTCAACTCAAGGTCATGGATACCCTTGAAGATTTTCGAGAAGGTTTCACCGCTTTTGAAGTTCAGGTGACCGTCATCGGAAGTCTGGGACAGGCCGCGGCCGCCGTTGTTGACGCCGATGAGGTTTTTGTTGGCGCTTTCAGTAGACCAACTCGCGCCGATCGACAGGGAAGAGTCGAACTGACCTTCGATTTCACCGATGTTGAAACTGACGCCGAATGCAGGCCCGGCGAGCGTAGAGGCAAGGCTGACGGCCAGAGGCAGTTTAGCCCGGCGCCAGAACTGGTTTACTGATGTCATCGACGCTACTCCATGTGCATTTTATTGTTATGGCAAATAGCACTTCTAAAAACGCTTGGATAACAGGGAGCCATGGCTTCCCAAAGTCACTCCAAAGTTGCATCGCCCCGGTTTGTGCGTTTGCTCCGTTCTTAAAAATCCTTGAGCGGACTATAGCCAGCAGGTAGTACTGCTTGATCCCTCTAAAGTGTGATTTGAGCCTGCCGACCACTCTGGAACAGTCCTTTGCCAAGCCGACAGGTGTCGGCTTGGCAAGAATGGCTGAAAATACGGATTTGACAAGCCAAGCGCTTGCTTGGTGGGGCTGGCGTGCCCTTTTGGGCACGCCAAGGGACGCTTAAAGCGTTGAGAGGAAGGTGCTGTTGTTGGCCTGCCATTCGGTGATGTCGACGCGAATTCGCTTCTTGTCGAGCTTGCCGACACTGGTCTTGGGAATTTCAGTAACAAGGGCGATCTGACTCGGAATCGCCCACTTGCTCAGGTGCCCCAATTCCACGAACGGCTTGAGGTGCTCCTTGAGTTCCCGGGCGCCGATGGCATGGCCCTCGCGCAGCACCAGCAAGGCAAACGGCCGCTCGCCCCACTGCGGATCGGCAATCCCCACCACTGCTACTTCGCGTACCGCCGCGTGGCGACTGATCAGGTCTTCGAGGTCCAGGGAGGAGATCCACTCACCGCCGGTCTTGATCACATCCTTTATCCGGTCGCGAATATCGATCACCCCCATGCTGTCCAGCGTCGCCACGTCGCCGGTGTGCAGCCAGCCACCGGCCCAGAGTTCGGCGCCCTTCTGCGGCTCGTTGAAATAGCCCTCGGTCAGCCACGGCGCGCGCAACACCAGTTCGCCTTGGGTTTCGCCATCGGCCGGCAGGAAGTTGCCTTCGGTGTCGACGATCGCCGCCTCCACCAACGGCCCTGGCACGCCGGCCTTGATCCGGTAGGTGGTGCGTTCGTCCTCGGAACCGGCCATCAGTTCGTCATTGAGGTGCGCGCAGGACACCAGCGGCCCGGTCTCCGACATGCCGTAGGCGGCGGTCAACTGGATGCCCTTGGCTTTCGCGGCATCGTACAGCGCACGGTTGAGCGCGCTGCCACCGATGACGATTTTCCAGCCACCGAAGTCGATGTTCCGGGCCGCCTTGGCGTTGAGGACCATTTGCAGGATGGTCGGCACGCAGTGCGAGAAAGTGACCTTTTCCTTGCGCCACAGCTCCACCAGGTACTCCGGATCGTAGCGCCCCGGATACACCTGCTTGAGCCCGAGCATGGTCGCGACATAGGGCAGGCCCCAGGCATGCACGTGGAACATCGGCGTGATGGGCATGTACACGTCGCTGGTACCCAACAGGCGCACGCTGTCGATCGAACCCATGATCGTCGAGACACCCATGGTGTGCAGAACCAGTTGGCGATGGGTGAAGTACACGCCCTTGGGGTTGCCGGTGGTGCCCGTGGTGTAGAACGTGGTCGCCACCGAGTTTTCGTCGAAGTCCTGGAAGTCGTACTGCGGGCTTGCCGCGGCCAGCAATTGCTCGTACTCACCGATGAGGTTCGGCAGGTCGGCGGTCTTTTCCGGCAGGTCGGTCAGGAGCAGGGTTTTCTCGACCGTGGTCAGGTTCCCGGCGATCGCGTTGTACAGGCCGACGAATTCGCTGTTGACCAGGACAAAGCGGTCTTCGGCGTGATTCATGGTGTAGAGGATCTGCTCCGGCGACAGGCGCACGTTGATGGTGTGGATCACCGCGCCGATCATCGGAATGGCAAACATGCATTCCAGGTATCGGTGGCTGTCCCAATCCATCACCGCCACGGTATCCCCGGGCTTGACCCCGGCGGCCGTCAGCACGTTGGCCAGGCGTGCGACCCGTTCGATCAGGGTCGGATAGCTATAGCGCAACTGATCGCGGTAAACGATCTCGCGGGTTTTCTCATAACGCGCGCCGGACATCAGCAGCCGTTTGATCAGCAGCGGAAACTGGTAAGCGCCTTCGGCTGGGGGGATAACGCGAGTCTGCAACATAAGAATCCCTTTTCTGACTACTCGGTCGAGGCTGTAGAGAGTAAGCACTGTAGTGCCCCTGATCGCCAGCCAAATCAGCCAAAGGGATGATTTGCAGAGCCGCACGGATGCTAGCGTTGCGCCAGCATCCATGGGGAATTGTGAACGGTTACGCTCAATGCATTTCGGTAAACGCCAGTTTCACGCCAATGGCGATCAACACCGCGCCCATGGTCCGGTCGAACCAATGCCCCATGCGGGCGAAACCGGCGCGCACGCGCTGCTGGCTGAACAGCATGGCCACCAGGCAGAACCAGATCGCCGTGGCCACCGCCAGGTACACCCCGTAACCGGCCTGCACGGCTAGCGGTGTATGCGGATTGATCACCACGGTGAACAGTGACAGGAAAAACAGCGTGGCTTTCGGGTTCAGGCCATTGGTCACGAACCCCGAAGTGAAGGCGCCGCGCGCGGTGCGCTCGCCGGCTTCCTGGTGCAGATCATCTGTCACGGCCTTGGCCGGTTGCGCCCGCAGTGCCTTGAAGCCGATGTACAGCAGGTAAGCGGCGGCGGCCCACTTCAATGCGTTGAACAAGACGATCGACTGGGACACGATCAGGCCGATGCCCAGCAGCGAGTAGCCAACGTGCAGGAAAATCGCCGAACCGACGCCAAGGGCTGTCCAGGTGCCAGCGCGACGGCCATGGGTCACGCTTTCCCGTACCACCACGGCAAAGTCCGGGCCGGGGCTGGCCACGGCCAGCAGGTGAATCAGAGCAACGGTCAAGAACTCGGTCCAGTACATTGGGGCTCCTTAAGGTCAAGCGTAACTATTTATTTCATCTGGTAGGCTCGGCAGATTACGCCTTCAGTTCATTGCACAAAAGGTACAGTTGATGACGAACATTCACCGCGCTGTTTTCCTCGACCACCCCTCCCTGGACCTGGGCGATCTCGATCTCAGCCCGCTGCGCGAAGCTTTCAGCGACCTGCAGTTGTTCAACCAGACCCTGCCCGACCAAGTGATCGAGCACCTCAAGGGCGCCAGCGTCGCCATCACCAACAAGATCCAGATCAACGCGGCCGCCATCGCTGCCAGCCCCGAGCTGAAACTGATCCTGATCGCCGCCACCGGCACCAACAACGTCGACCTCGCGGCCGCCCGCGCCCACGGGATCACCGTGTGCAACTGCCAGGGGTACGGCACGCCATCGGTGGCGCAACACACGATCATGCTGCTGCTCAACCTGGCCACGCGCCTGGCCGACTACCAGAAAGCCGTCGGTGAAGGGCGCTGGCAACAGGCCAAACAGTTCTGCCTGCTGGATTATCCAATCGTCGAACTGCAAGGCAAAACCCTCGGCCTGCTCGGTCACGGCGAATTGGGCGGCGCCGTCGCGCGCCTGGCCGAGGCGTTTGGCATGCGCGTGCTGCTGGGCCAGATCCCGGGTCGCCCTGCCCGCCCCGACCGCTTGCCGCTGGATCAACTGCTGCCGCAAATCGACGCACTGACCCTGCACTGCCCGCTCAACGAACACACCCGCCACTTCATCGGCGCCCGTGAACTGGCCTCCATGAAGCCCGGCGCGTTCGTGGTCAACACCGCCCGCGGCGGCCTGATCGACGAGCAGGCACTGGCCGATGCCTTGCGCAACGGCCACCTGGGCGGTGCCGCCACCGACGTACTGAGCGTGGAACCGCCGGTCAACGGCAATCCCCTGCTGGCCCAGGACATCCCACGCCTGATCGTCACCCCGCACAACGCCTGGGGCAGTCGCGAAGCGCGGCAACGAATTGTTGGCCAATTGACCGAAAACGCCCAGGGCTACATCAGCGGTAAGGCGCTGCGGGTCGTCAGTTGATAAACTGCGGCACTTTTTTTCACAGGAGCAGTTATGGATCCGCGCAGTGAAGTACTGCTTCGTCAGGCTGAATTATTCCAGGGCTCGGTGTTGTTGGCCGGCCTGCCCGCCGACGACTTGCTGGGCCGCCTGCCCGACGCCCACGGCTGGAGTTGGCACGCCGGCGATCAGGCCGCGCTGGATGCGCGCTTCGCCGAGCGCAGCCATTTTGGCGTTGACGCACCTGAGTGCGCGTTCGATAGCGCCGTGGTATTTCTGCCCAAGTCCAAGGACCTGACCGATTACATCCTCAACGCCCTCGCCTCTCGGCTGGCCGGCCGCGAGTTGTACCTGGTCGGTGAGAAAAAAAGCGGCATCGAAGGCGCCGCCAAGCAGCTGAACCCGTTCGGCAAGCCACGCAAGCTCGACAGCGCGCGGCATTGCCAGCTGTGGCTGGTCACCGTAGCCAACGCGCCAGAGGCCAAATCCCTGGAAAGCCTGGCCCAGACGTACGAGTTGCCGTTGGCCGAGGGCCCGTTGAAAGTCATCAGCCTGCCAGGCGTGTTCAGCCACGGTCGACTGGATCGCGGCAGTGCGCTGTTGCTGGAACACCTGGATAAACTGCCCAGCGGCCACTTGCTGGACTTCGGTTGCGGCGCCGGGGTGTTGGGCGCGGCGGTGAAACGTCGTTATCCGCACAACCAGGTCACCTTGCTCGATGTCGATGCCTTTGCCGCTGCCAGCAGTCGCCTGACCCTGGCGGCCAATGGTCTTGAAGCGGAGGTCATTACCGGTGACGGTATCGACGCGGCACCCATGGGTTTGAGCGCAATCCTGAGCAACCCACCCTTCCATGTCGGTGTGCATACCGATTACTACGCCACGGAAAACCTGCTACGAAAAGCGGCCAAACATCTGAAAAACGGTGGCGAACTACGGCTCGTAGCCAACAGTTTCCTGAAGTACCAACCGCTGATCGAAGAGCACCTCGGGGTCTGCGCGATCAAGGCCGAAGGACAGGGTTTTCGCATCTACCGCGCAAAACGCGGATAGAAATTTGCACTTGCCTAATGGATTTTGCCTAGGCAGAATCCGCTCCGTCCTAGGGGAGTAGTCTCCCACGAGCGCCATGCTCGTCCGGCATGCGTCAACATACTTGGTCCTCAGGCCATGGCGCATGCGACCCAAGCATCCACATCAGATGGATCGCAGGGTTTGACAAGACCTATGACACGAACACCTTACCCGGGGCGGGAAGGCTGTACGTGTCATAGCCGTGTCGACCCGCCCCTTAGGAAAACCCCTGATGCTGGATTCACTACTGGTACCCACCGCAATCGTTGCCTTGGCCGAAATCGGCGACAAGACGCAACTGCTCGCGCTCATTCTCGCTGCCCGCTTTCGCAAACCCTGGCCGATCATCGCCGGCATCGTCGCCGCGACCCTGGCCAACCATGCGGCAGCCGGTGCGGTAGGCGCCTGGGTGGGCAGTTTCTTCTCGGATACGATGCTGCACTGGATCCTCGCGGCGAGCTTCGCCGCCACCGCCCTGTGGACCCTGGTGCCGGACAAAATGGACGAGGACGAAGCCAGCACCGCGCGCAAGTTCGGACCGTTCCTGACCACGTTGATCGCGTTCTTCCTTGCGGAAATCGGCGACAAGACCCAGATCGCGACCGTGATGCTCGCCGCGCAATACCCGGAGCTGTGGCTGGTGATCATCGGCACCACCCTGGGCATGCTGATTGCCAACGTGCCGGTGGTTCTGGCAGGTAATTTTGCGGCGGACAAACTGCCATTGACGCTGATCCGTCGACTGGCGGCGTCGGCGTTTTTCATCCTGGCGATTGTCGCGGTGTACAAGGCGATGCAAAGCAGCGGGTGGGTTTGACGCAGTAGGTCGATACACCGCGTTATCGTTCATCGCCAGCAGGCTGGCTCCCACAATTGGAATGCATTCCCCTGTGGGAGCCAGCCTGCTGGCGATGAGGCCCTTACAGACGATGAATGGACATCAGGATTTCTTGGCCTGCTCATAAAGCGGCATGACTTTCGGAATCGCCGCCTGCAACGATGCAATCCGGCTCGAGGACGCCGGGTGAGTGCTCATGAACTCCGGCGGCGAACCTTCCGACGCCTTGGCCATCTTGTTCCACAAGGTGATCGCGGCGTTCGGGTTGTAGCCGGCACGCGCGGCCAGTTCGAGGCCAATCAGGTCCGCCTCGTTTTCATTGGCGCGACTGTTCGGCAAGGTCATGCCGTAGTTGGCCACGGTATCCGCCAGCGCCAGGCTGTCCTGACCCAGGCCGAACAAGGCACCAGCGCCCTGCTTGGCCATTTCGATGCCATAGGCCTTGGACATCGCTTCACGACCGTGCTCGCGCAGGGCGTGGGCGATTTCGTGGCCGAGGATGGCGGCGATTTCGTCGTCGGTCAGCTTCAGGCTGTCCATCAGGCCGGTGTAGAAAATGATCTTGCCGCCAGGCCCGCAGTTGGCGTTGAGTTCATCGCTCTTGATCAGATTGACTTCCCATTTCCACTGGGCCGAATCCGGGCGGAAGACCGGCGCCTGCGCAATCAGTCGATCGGAAATCACCTGGATGCGCTTGGCATCGCTACTGGTCTTGTCCAGCACGCCCTGGCCGCTCGCCTCACCCACCGTCTTTTGATAGGACTGGGCGTACATCTGATTGACCTCATCCGTGGACAGCATGCTGAACATGTATTGCTTGCGCTCGACACCGACGGCGCCACCGCTGGTGGTGTTGACCGACTGACAGCCGGCGAGCAGCAGCGCTGCGCTCAGTGCACCTACAACGAAAATCTTGCTCATTGAAAAACTCCATGAAAACTGCCGCCTATCCTAGGCGTGGAAATGTATCGACGCCAGATACACAGGAGATAAGACGCCTTTTTCAGGTAAAGCTCTCACCAACACAGGAAAAATTAACCCGGAGTAAGACACTCCGGCCCATTGAGCTTCGGGTCATTGACCATGTTGGCCAGCACCCGCTCGCGCAACGCCGCGGGCTCGCTGGCGAGCAGGGCTTGCAGGGCATGCAGCGGCGTCTCGGGGTCGAGCCACGCGGCCTGCCCCGCCTCATCGAGAATCAACGGCCGGCGCTGACTGGCCGCCGGTTGCGTGATCACCGCCGTGCTCAGCCACACCTGCTCCTGCACCGGGTACGCCTCCCAGATGGCGGCGAAAAACAGCGACGAACCCTCACCCGGCGTCAGCCAGTACGGACGCTTGCGCGTGGTGCCGCGCCATTCATAGAAACCGTTGGCCGGCAGCAGGCAGCGGCGCTGACGCAGGGCCTCGCGAAACATGGGTTGCTCGGCAACGGTTTCGGCCCGGGCATGGGCCGGGGTGCGGGACAGGTCGGTCAGCCATGGTGGTGTCAGGCCCCAGCGGGCACGGGCCAGCTCACGCTGGCCGTCCTGGCCTGCGCGCAGCATCAGCACCGAATCGTTGGGTGAAATGTTCCACTGGGCCTGTTGATCGGCCGGAAAACCTGGCAGGGTCGCGAAGTCGCGATTCCAGCGAAACAGGGCATAACGTCCACACATGGGGTAGCACGACTCTTGATCAAACGAACGCCAGCCTAACAGACCAGCGTGCCGGGAAAGCTCTCCGGTTCATCGCCGGACAGCGGCAGCGCAGCATTGTACGCGGTGATCAGCTCACGGGCGTATTCGGCCTGGTCATTCTCCACCGCCAGGCCCAGCAGGCCGAAGATCGGCAATTCCCCCGTGGCGCCCACCAGGTCGCGGCCCACCAGATGCGCCTCGACGCCCTCGCTGGCGAGCATGCCTTGCAACAACTCGCCTTCCATCAGGTTTTCCGGTTCGTAGATGCGCTGCATGGGTGCCCCTCACTCGTTTTCGCTGAAGACTTCCAGAAACCAGTCCTCTCCATGAACCTGCAACACGAACGTGATCGGCCGACAACAGACCTGGCAGTCCTCGATATAGGTCTGATCGCCAGCGGACAAGTCCACAGTCGTCTCGACTGTTTCACCACAATACGGGCATTCATACTGCGCAGTTTCCAGCATCGCGGTCTCCCAGGTGACTTGTGCGTATAATCGCCGGTCTATTTGCAGGGCTATTTTTGTCTGGACTACTTTTTCAGACCGTACCCTGCTGGTTTTCGATCAAAACCTTTACTTACCCTAGCCGTTTCTAACAAGAGAGCATGATGGGCGAATTCGATGCCATCCGACCTTACGACGATAGCGAAGTCCCAGCGGTGCTGGCGCGACTGCTCGGCGACAAGGCGTTTCTAGATATCCTCACCCACTTCCGCTTCCCGCGTTTCGCCGGCGCCTTGGGCTGGGCGCTCAAACCTCTTATAGCTCATCGGCTGCGCCGCGAGTTCGCTGGCATCACGTCGGTGGCCACCTTGCAGGACAAGGTCGAGTACTACGTCGACCACACCATCGAGCGAGCCACGGACGGTGTGACGTACACCGGCGTGGAGCAGTTCAAGTCCGGCAGCGCCTATCTGTTCATCGCCAACCACCGTGACATCGTGATGGACCCGGCCTTCGTCAATTACGCCGTGTACCACGCCGGCCTGCCGACCCCGCGCATCGCCATCGGCGACAATCTGCTGCAAAAGCCCTTTGTCAGCGACCTGATGCGCCTGAACAAGAGCTTTATCGTGCACCGCTCGATCACCGGTCGGCGCGAGAAGATGGCGGCGTACCAACTGCTGTCGGCGTACATCAACCATTCGATCCGCAACGATTGCGCCTCGATCTGGATCGCCCAGGCCGAAGGCCGGGCCAAGGATGGTGACGACCGCACCGAGTCGGCGATCCTCAAGATGTTCCACATGAGCCGCAAGGACGAGCCGTTCGGTGAAGTCATCCGCTCGCTGAACCTGACCCCCGTGTCGATCAGCTACGAGTACGATCCATGCGACCAGGCCAAGGCCCGCGAACTCTACATCCGCGCCACCACCGGCAGCTACACCAAGGCTCCGGGCGAGGATGACGTGAGCATCGCCAAGGGCATCACCGGCTACAAGGGTCGGGTGCACGTGAACTTTGCGGCGCCCATCACCGAGCTGTTCGAAGACACCAAGCAATTGGCGGTCGAGATGGACAAGCAGATCCTCGGCGGTTACCGCCTGTTCCCGGTGCACTACCTGGCCTACGCCCAATGGCAGGATGCCGACCCGCAACTGCAGGTGCCAAGGGCCAGCGAGATATTCCCGGCCGAGGAACTGGCCAAGGCCCAGGAACAATGGCAGCAACGTCTGGACGCCTGCCCCGAGGAACATCGCCCGTTCCTGGTGCTGCAATACGCGACGCCGGTGCGCAATCAGTATCGGGTCAAGGCTGGATTGCCGCTTTAACGGCGGATACGACAACGGCGCCTTCGGGCGCCGTTTTTTATTGCTTTGACCTGTAGGAGCTGCCGCAGGCTGCGATCTTTTGCTTCTAGACCTGGGTGCTGATCCACGACACCAGCAACGCCAGCCCCATGCAGGCAAAGCCGAAGCGGTAGAAAAACCTGTTCATGCGCAGGGTGGCCCAATCCAGCGTCGGCTCCTGGTTTGGACTGCTCTGGCGCTGCGACTGCAGACTGGCCATCGCGCGCTGTTCGCGGCGGCGGGTGGCGTGCAGCAACCAACTGCCCGGAAAGGCCAGCAGCAAGGCCAACAGATTGATCAATTTGGCGGGATGGGCGGTAAACAGCGTCATCAAATGCAGCGACATCACAAACCTCAAACGTAACCGGGGCGGCAGGCACCGGACAGGTGACCGCGGGCGAATTCTACCGAAAGCCTGGGCGCCTGCCCCTGCCTTTGCGACAAATAACGAATCAAATGACCAATGGCCATGAAAAAGCCCGGGACCATTGCTGGCGCCGGGCTTTCGGCATCAGGCGAACCTTTACTCGCCGAGCACCTGACCCACGGTCGGGTCCTTGAACAAGCGGGTCAAGGCATCGCTCAACACGTCGCTGACCAGCTTGGTGTTGGTTTCCTGGTTCGGCGCCATGCCGAAACGCTGGTCCAGGGAGGCGCCATAACGGCCGCTGTAGCGACGGTTGGCATTTTGCACATCGGAGCGGAAGGTCGCGCCAATGGTTGCCTCGGTCACGTACATGCCTTCTTTGGGCGACTGGTACTTCAACTCGGCCAGGGTCACGGTGATCTGTGGCGCGTTCGCCGCATTGGCGGTCGGGGTGAAGCCCAGCAAGCGCACGGCCGCTTCGGCCTGCGCCTGCAGTTTCGGCAGGATCTGCGCGCCCTGCACGGTAATCGCGCTGGTTTCCGGGTACAGGCCGCCACGGGTACCCAGGGTTGGCGACGGACGTCCGTCGACCACGCGCACCACCACCGGCTGGCCGTGGCCGACCGGCGCCAGTTGCGCCGTCAGCTTGGGTTCCGGGTTCAGTTGTTGCGGGCTGTGGGCGCAGCCGACCAACGTCAAGCTGGTCACAGTGATCAAACCGAACAACAGGCGTTGCAACATACTCTTCTCTCCAGAATCAGGCACTAACAGGCCCGCAGTATAGCGGTGCGCCGCTGCAGCGAACCAGCGCAACCATTGAGGAAAGTTCTGACAAATCTTTCAGAATCGGCTGCCTGTCACGCATCTGTCATCGCCCATACACTTGCGCGTCACGGCTCACTGCCATTCTCCACCGCAGTCACCCACAAGGTACTTCGCCATGCGCTTTCTCGTTTCGCTGTTCGCCCCACGCCCACGGCACCGCAGCTTTGCCCTGCTCGACAGCAACGGCCATTGCCAGGCATTCAAGCAGTGCAGCCTACAGCCCATGGGCGATGGTTGGGTCGAAATCGAGGAAATTCGCCTCAACTGGCTGCAGCAACCCCTGCCCGCCAGTGCCCGCGTCAGCCAGCATCCACCTCGCTCACGGGTGCAACAGTTGCTGGCGACCTGACCAGACGCCTAATAAAAGTCATTAAACACGACCAATTCCCTGCGTTTCTTCGCTACAATCTCCCCCCGATTATAAGGACGTCTCCTGATCGGGCCTCGCAGTATCGTCAATGCTTCGGTTTTGGCACCCCGCACCGCCCACAGAGAGCCGCCCACACAGATCGAGTGAAGCTGGCGCGCTTGCTGTTCCTCAAGCACAACCACCGCTTTTCGCGAATCTGCAGAGCTGTCATTACGCTCGGTCACTGAGCTGTTTGCCCGTATTGCCCGCCATGAATGTCCTGGCGGCAGACGTTCCGGGCACGGTGCCAGGCTGGGACAGCCCTTTTTTGAGGTTCACGTCTTCAAAAGAGCGTGAAAAAAACGGGTTTTCACAACTTCACAAGAGTGTGGCGAGCAAATGAATAGTTTTGCGTCTGAATATGCACCATTAGCGTCCAGTACAGCCCAACGACACAGGACCGAGTACACCTCGAATACCGGAGCCTGAAGCCTGTCCGCTACGGATTTGGTTGCACAAGCGGATGTATCGACCATAAGTCGAATTGCCAGTCGCCCGTTGAAATGAGTTCATAGGACTCTTAGTAGACCCGGCCGGTAGCATCCGTCGAAGTTGCGAAAAATTGCGAAGATTCGGACATGGCGATACTGCCATGAGTTTGAGGGGCATCACTGACTCGCCCCGGAACGCCTGGCAGCCATGCCGACAATTTGGTGCTGCAGATTTTGGAGACGCGTTAAATGGCGCATAACGAAGCAGTCGACGTAGTACTGGTTGGGGCCGGCATCATGAGTGCCACCCTTGCAGTACTGCTCAAAGAGCTCGACCCCGCGATCAAGCTGGAAGTCGTCGAGCTGATGGATTCCGGTGCCGCGGAGAGTTCCAACCCGTGGAACAACGCCGGTACCGGTCACGCCGGCCTGTGCGAGCTGAACTACACGCCGCAGGCTGCCGATGGCACCGTCGACATCAAGAAAGCCGTGCACATCAACACCCAGTTCGAGGTGTCGAAGCAGTTCTGGTCGTACCTGACCAAGAAAGGCACGTTCGGCTCGTGCAAATCGTTTATCAGCCCGGTGCCACACCTGAGTTTCGTGCAGGGCGAGAGCGGCGTGTCCTTCCTCAAGGAACGCTTCAACGTGCTGCATAAGCACCACGCCTTCGCTGACATGGAATACACCGAAGACAAGGCGACAATGGCAGAGTGGATGCCATTGATGATGCCTGGGCGCGACCCTGGCGAAACCCTCGCCGCCACCCGCGTGATCAACGGTACCGACGTCAACTTCGGCGCCCTGACCAACCAGTTGCTCAAGCACCTGACCAGCGCCCCCGATGCCCAGGTCAAGTACTGCAAGCGCGTGACCGGCCTCAAGCGCAACAACGGCGGCTGGACTGTCAGCATCAAGGACGTCAACAGCGGCAACAGCCGTGAAGTCGACGCCAAGTTCGTCTTCCTCGGCGCCGGTGGTGCGGCATTGCCGCTGCTGCAGGCTTCGGGCATCGAAGAGAGCAAAGGCTTCGGCGGTTTCCCGATCAGTGGCCAATGGCTGCGCTGCGACAACCCGGAAGTGGTCAAGCACCACCAGGCCAAGGTCTACAGCCAGGCGGCCGTAGGCTCGCCACCGATGTCCGTACCGCACCTGGACACCCGTGTCGTCGATGGCAAGAAATCCCTGCTGTTCGGACCTTACGCCGGCTTCACCACCAAGTTCCTCAAGCACGGCTCCTTCATGGACCTGCCGCTGTCGGTTCGCGCCGGCAACATCGGCCCGATGCTGGCGGTGGCGAAAAACAACATGGACCTGACCAAGTACCTGGTCAGCGAAGTGATGCAGTCGATGGAGCAGCGCCTGGAGTCCCTGCGTCGCTTCTACCCTGAAGCGAAAGCCGAAGACTGGCGCCTGGAAGTGGCCGGCCAACGGGTACAGATCATCAAGAAAGACCCGAAAAAAGGCGGCGTCCTGCAATTCGGTACCGAACTGGTCGCGGCCAAGGACGGCTCCCTTGCTGCCCTGCTCGGTGCCTCGCCAGGTGCTTCGGTGACGGTTTCGATCATGCTCGAGCTGATCGAAAAATGCTTCCCGGGCAAAGCCAAGGGTGAGTGGGCTGCCAAATTGGCAGAGATCTTCCCGGCCCGCGAGAAAGTCCTGGAAACCGACGCTGCGCTGTATCGCAAGATCAACTCGCAGAACAACGTTGCCCTGGAACTGGTTGAAGAAAGCAGCGAGACCCCAAGCTTCGCTTGATTCGGCCGCATAAAAAACGCCCCGTCAATCCATGATGGCGGGGCGTTTTTTTATGCCTTTTTGTAGGAGCTGGCTTGCCAGCGAAAGGAGACGCCGCGGTATGCCAGTGACACCGCCTTCGCCGGCAAGCCGGCTCCTACAAGGGGCCCGATGTTTTACAGACGGTCAGCCGCGAGCCTTGTTGATCAACTCGATGTATTCCGGCGCATTGCGCTGATCCTGGATCAAGGCAACGAAATCATTGCCGTGCTCATCCTTGCCGTTCACGTCATAACCTGCCTCGACGAAGAACGTCAGGAAACGCTCGAAGTCGTCGATCCGCAGGCCACGATAGGCCTTGATCAGCTTGTGCAGGGACGGAGAAGTCGCGTCGACCGGCTCGAAATCGAGGAACAACTTGATCTGCTCATCGCCGATCTCGTCACCAATCACTTGTTTCTTATCTTTACGCATTGCCGACTCCAGCTCGCAGACATTTCACGGGGCGGGCAGTTTACCCCTGCGCGGGCGCCGGGCTCAACGCGGACGAACAGCCCCGGTGTGCAGATCGGCCCAGATGTGGCCGTTGGCGTAGCTGAGAAACTGGCAATACACCGTGTCGTTGCGCAACAAATCGATGACCACCCGGTACTGGGCCAGCGGGTAATAAAGCGTCAGGGTCTTGCTCTTGTCGTCGTACAGCGGCTTCTTCAGGCTTTTGCTTTCGCCATCGAAATTGACCAGTACCTGATTGATGGTCGCGCCCTTGTTCAAGGGTTTGCCCTTGAGGCGAATCATCAGCGGCGAGGTGACAGGGATCGGCTGCTGGCTGGACTGGCGCTGACTGCCGACCACCACCGAATATTCGGTGACTTGCAGCAGTTGTTGCTGCTCGGGTTCGGCATCACGCAGGGTCAGGTCGTCCGGCGGTAAAAATTGACTGTGCATCGGTGCCGGGGCGGCGGCCAAGGGCAGGCTGAGGGACAGCAACAGGGCGGCACAGCAGCGGATCGAACGGCTCATGACAGGCTCCGGAATCGGGGCCGTGCACTCTAGCATGGGCGGATGAAAGTGAGTCTGTGAACACAACCCCCTGTGGGAGCGGGCTTGCTCGCGAAGACGGCGTGTCAGCTTACACACCGCTTTCGCGAGCAAGCTCGCTCCTACAGTTGGAGAATCAATCGAATTGCGCGCGCATCCAGGCCTGATACTCGGCAACACCGGGTTCGCCTTCACGCGGTGCCCAGTGCGCCAGCTCACCTTCGCCCACCGGACGATAGGGACCCGCCTTGCACTCGAACATCAGGCTGTCGGCTTCGAGCACCACCAGGCCATGGAACACACCGGTCGGCAAATCGACGCCGACGCACTCGCCGCCAGCCTGCAGGATCTGCTTTTTCACCACTGCGCCAGCCTCGTCGAAAATCAACAGCCCAAGCCGTCCCTTAAGGACCAGCAAGGTCTCGGCCTTGTTTTCACCCAGGTGGCGGTGCGGCGGAATATAGGTGCTCGGTTGCAGACCCACCGCCATCCGGTGGCAGGCGTCTTCCATCTGGTGGAAGTTGTGATGCTGGCGCCCACGGGGATTGGCCACGGCTTTCTCGGCCAATTCAGTGAACAGCGTTTGATCAAGAAAGCTCGGTGTGGCCATTACTTACATTCCTTTAACGGCAAAAATCCCGTTGGCGTTACGCCAGTAGCCTTTGTAGTCCATGCCGTAGCCAAAGATGTAACGGTCGATGCACGGCAGGCCGACGAAATCGGCCTTCAGGTCCGGACGAGCCTTGCGGTCGTGGTCCTTGTCGATCAGCACGGCGGTGTGCACTTTACGCGCGCCGGCGTGCTTGCAGAAGTCAATGATAGCGCCGAGGGTATGACCTTCGTCGAGGATGTCGTCGATGATCAGCACATCACGGTCGATGAACGAAATTTCCGGCTTGGCTTTCCAGAACAGCTCGCCGCCGCTGGTTTCGTTGCGATAGCGGGTGGCGTGCAGGTAGGACGCTTCCAGCGGAAATTGCAGGTGAGTGAGCAGTTTGCCGGCGAAAATCAGGCCGCCGTTCATCACGCAGAACACCACCGGGTTGCTGTCCGCCAGTTGATCGTTGATGTGTGCACCGACGCGGGCGATGGCTGCCTCGACTTCAGCTTCGGTGTACAGGCAGTCAGCCTCTCGCATGATTTGACGGATATGCTCGAGATCAGCGGACATGGCGTTCTCCTGGGGGGTGGTATCGGGGGGACTAAGTGCGGAAAAGCGGGCAAAGGTACGCATCCTGCGAGGCCAGATCAAGCGTTTGTGGACTAACGTACTTTATGTCTATAGGACATCACCCTCGGATAGATTAATCTAGGCCGGTTTTTTTGCCCGCCGCCGGAGCCTTTCCCATGCCCATCCTCGAGATCCGCCACCCGCTGATCCGCCACAAACTCGGCCTGATGCGCCGCGCAGACATCAGCACCAAGAATTTCCGCGAGCTCGCTCAGGAAGTCGGTGCCCTGCTGACCTATGAAGCCACCAAGGACCTGCCGCTGGAAACCTACGACATCGAAGGTTGGTGCGGCACTGTGTCGGTGGAGAAAATCGCCGGCAAGAAGATTACCGTCGTACCGATCCTGCGCGCCGGTATCGGCATGCTCGAAGGCGTGCTCAGCCTGATCCCGGGCGCCAAGGTCAGCGCCGTGGGCGTGGCCCGCAACGAGGAAACCCTCGAAGCCCACACCTACCTCGAGAAACTGGTGCCGGAAATCGACGAACGCCTGGCCATGATCATCGACCCGATGCTCGCCACCGGCGGCTCGATGGTTGCCACCATCGACCTGTTGAAAAAGGCCGGCTGCAAGGACATCCGCGCCATGGTGCTGGTCGCTGCACCCGAAGGTATCGCCGTGGTCGAGAAAGCTCACCCGGACGTGATCATCTACACCGCTTCGATCGACCAGAAACTCAACGAACACGGTTACATCATCCCGGGCCTGGGCGATGCTGGCGACAAGATCTTCGGCACCAAGCAGAAGGACGCGTAAGCATGCAGCAAGAGTTCAACGATCCGCTCTGGCGCACGGTGCTGTCTGGCGCCCAGATGCTGTTCGTGGCCTTCGGCGCCCTGGTGTTGATGCCGCTGATCACGGGGCTCGACCCCAATGTGGCACTGTTTACCGCAGGCCTGGGGACAATTCTGTTCCAGGTCGTCACCGGGCGCCAGGTGCCGGTATTCCTGGCGTCGAGCTTCGCCTTCATCACCCCGATCATTCTCGCCAAGGGCCAGTTCGGCCTCGCCGCGACCATGGGCGGCGTGATGGCAGCCGGTTTTGTCTATACCTTCCTCGGCCTGGCCGTGAAAATCAAAGGCACCGGCTTCATCGACCGCCTGCTGCCGCCGGTGGTGATTGGCCCGGTGATCATCTCCATTGGCCTGGCCATGGCGCCGATCGCCGCCAACATGGCGATGGGCAAGGCCGGTGACGGCAGTGAACTGATTCATTACCAGACGGCAATGCTGATCTCGATGCCAGCCTTGCTGACCACCCTGATCGTCGCGGTGTTCGGCAAAGGCATTTTCCGCCTGGTGCCGATCATCTCCGGCGTGCTGGTGGGCTTTGGCATGGCGTTCTACTTTGGCGTGGTCGACACCGCGAAGATTGCGGCGGCCCCCTGGTTCGCCATTCCGCACTTCACCGCTCCGGAATTCAACTGGCAGGCGATCCTGTTCATCGTTCCGGTGGCCCTGGCCCCGGCCATCGAGCACATCGGCGGCGTGATCGCCGTGGGTAGCGTGACCGGTCGCGATTACCTGAAAAAACCCGGCCTGCACCGCACCCTGCTGGGCGACGGCATTGCCACCACTGCCGCGGGCCTGTTCGGCGGTCCACCCAACACCACGTACGCCGAAGTCACCGGCGCGGTGATGCTGACCAAGAACTACAACCCGAAAATCATGACCTGGGCAGCGATCTTCGCCATCAGCCTGGCGTTCATCGGCAAATTCGGTGCGCTGCTGCAAAGCATTCCGGTGCCGGTGATGGGCGGGATTCTCTGCCTGTTGTTCGGCTCGATTGCGGCCGTGGGGATGAACACGCTGATTCGCCACAAGATCGACCTGGGCGAAGCGCGCAACCTGGTGATCGTCTCGGTGACCCTGGTGTTCGGTATTGGCGGCGTACTGGTCGGTACGGGCACAGGCCCGGACGACTTCGGCCTCAAAGGCATCGCGCTGTGCGCGGTGGTGGCGATTGCGCTGAACCTGATCCTGCCGGGCAATGACAGCTGGAAGCACAAGAAGGCGGATGAGCCGCTGATCTAAGGCAGCCTTGAGGACGCCATCGCGGGCAAGCCACGCTCCTACAAGAGCGTGGCTTGCCCGCGATGGATGCTTTTAAAGCACCAACGGTGCCCGCTCGCACAACGCACTCAACGCCTTCGCCCACTGCGGGTCATCGTTGAGGCACGGCACCAGCACCAACTCCTCTCCCCCCGCTTCGCGGAACTGCTCCAGCCCGCGATCGCCGATCTCTTCCAGGGTCTCGATGCAATCGGCCACGAAGGCCGGGCACATCACCAGCACTTTCTTCACGCCGCTTTTGCCGAGCTCGTCCAGGCGCGCTTCGGTGTAGGGCTCGATCCATTTGGCTCGCCCCAGGCGCGACTGGAACGACACCGACCATTTGCCATCCGGCAACCCCAGGCGCTTGGCGAACTCGGATGCCGTGCGCAGGCATTGGGCGCGGTAGCAGGTCATCAATACTGCTGGCGAAGCGTTCAGGCAGCAATTCTCGCCTCGCAAGCAATGGTGACCGGTAGGGTCGATCTTGGTCAGGTGCCGCTCCGGTAAACCGTGGAAACTCAACAGCAGGTGATCGTAATCCTGCAGCAAATACGGCTTGGCGCTGGCCACCAGCGCATCGAGGTATTCCGGTTGATCGTAGAACGGCTGGAGCACCGACAGTTGCACGTCGAGGTTTTTCTCACGCAGCACGCGCTTGGCTTCCTCGATCACCGTGGTGGTGGTGCTGTCGGCGAACTGTGGATAAAGCGGTGCCAGGGTGATCCGCTTATGCCCTTGGGCTGCCAGGCGCACCAGTGCCGACTCGATCGACGGCTCACCGTAACGCATCGCCAACTCCACCGGGCCATGGTGCCACTGCGCAGTCATTGCCTGTTGCAGGCGACGGCTGAGCACCACCAGCGGCGAACCCTCGTCCCACCAGATCGACGCGTAGGCATGCGCCGACTGCTCGGGACGCTTGATCAGGATCAGCGACACCAGCAAGCGCCGCAGCGGCCATGGCAGGTCGATGACGTACGGGTCCATCAGAAACTGATTGAGGTAGCGGCGCACGTCCGCCACCGAAGTGGAGGCCGGTGAGCCCAGGTTGACCAGAAGCAACGGGTGATCGGTCATGCAACGTCCTATTTCAAAGGCGGCTGGATAAATCGTCCAGGGCCGCGCGCAAATCAGTGAACTGGAAAGTGAAACCCGCTTCCAGCAAGCGAGCCGGTACGGCCTTCTGGCCGCCCAGCAAAAGCAATGACAACTCGCCCAGGCACACCTTCAACGCCAGGGTTGGCAAGGGCATGAACGACGGGCGATTCAGCACGCTGCCCAATGTCTTGGCAAACTCGCGATTGCGCACCGGGTTGGGCGCGCAGGCATTATAAGGACCACTGGCGCTTTGCCGATGCAGAAGAAAATCAATCAGGGCGATTTGGTCGTTGATATGAATCCACGGCATCCACTGCCGGCCGCTGCCGATAGGCCCGCCCAGCCCCAGTTTGAAGGGCAGCAACAGGCGCGACAAAAAGCCGCCGTCCGCCGACAACACCAGTCCGGTGCGAATGAAGATCACGCGAATGCCCAAACCCTCGGCACGCTGGGCGGTTTCCTCCCAGGCGATGCATAACTGGCTGGCGAAGTCATCGATGACCGGCGGCGAATCCTCGCTCAGTTCACGCTCACCCCCATCGCCGTACCAGCCGACCGCGGACCCCGAAATCAATACCTGCGGTTTCTGTTCACGGCTTTCGAGCCAGGCGAGCAGGGCTTCAGTCAGGGTGATGCGGCTACTCCACAGCAGGGCCTTGCGCTTGTGGGTCCACGGGCGATCGGCAATCGGCGCGCCGGCCAGATTGACGATGGCGTCCACCGGCTCTTGCCCGAGCTCTTCAAGCCGTGCGATACCACGCACCTGGGCACCGCAGATTTTCGCGACTTTTGCAGGGGTCCGACTCCAGACGGTAAGGCGGTGTCCCTGGCTCAACCAGTGTCGGCAGAGCTGACGTCCTATCAAACCAGTACCGCCGGTCAGCAATATGTGCATGACTTCTTCCTCGCGTGGCGTTTTACCCTGATCACTAGTCTATTTTTATAAGCAAGGGATCTTTTGGTATCGGGCAGGCTCTGTGTTTAACAATAGGCCAAGCTGTCAGAACGAGAACGCTGAAAGTTATACCAAAAAACAATATTGTACAGGTTTCAACCCCGGCGTAGTCTGTACAGACAGGTAAACGAGGCCCTTATGACTGTACCTATCGCAATCATCGGCACCGGCATTGCCGGACTCTCAGCCGCACAAGCCCTGACCGACCTGGGGCATGTCGTGCAACTTTTCGATAAAAGCCGCGGCAGTGGCGGACGCATGTCGAGCAAGCGCAGCGATGCGGGTGCCCTGGACATGGGCGCGCAATATTTCACCGCCCGCGACCGCCGTTTTGTCACCGAAGTCCAGCGCTGGCAAGCCAATGGCTGGGTCGCGGAATGGACGCCGCAGCTGTATACCTACCATGGCGGCCGGCTCGATCTGTCGCCGGACGAACAGACGCGCTGGGTCGGCACCCCGCGCATGAGCGCCATCACCCGTGCCCTGCTCGGCGACCTGGAAGTGCATTTCGCCTGCCGGATCACCGAGGTGTATCGCGGCGAAGAACACTGGCATCTGCAGGATGCCGAAGGTTTCACCCACGGCCCGTTCAGTCACGTGATCATCGCCACTCCGGCACCCCAGGCCACCGCGCTGCTGGCCTCCGCGCCGAAGCTCGCGGGCGCCGCCGCAGGTGTAAAAATGGACCCTACCTGGGCCGTTGCCCTGGCCTTCGAGACACCCCTGGAAACGCCCATCGAGGGCTGCTTCGTGCAAGACAGTCCGCTTGACTGGCTGGCTCGCAACCGCAGCAAACCGGGGCGCGACAACACCCTCGACACCTGGGTGCTGCACGCCACCAGTGCCTGGAGCCGCCAGCATATCGACCTGCCGAAAGAAGCGGTGATCGAGCAATTGCATGGCGCGTTCGCCGAGCTGTTGCACGACGCCATGCCCGCACCCAGCTTCAGCCTGGCCCACCGCTGGCTCTACGCCCGCCCCGCCAGCAGTCATGAATGGGCCACCCTGGCCGATGCCGACCTGGGCCTGTATGCGTGTGGCGACTGGTGCCTGTCCGGCCGCGTGGAAGGTGCATGGCTCAGCGGCCAGGAAGCCGCCCGCCGCCTGCATGCACACTTGCAATAACGCAACACCGCGACACTGGCTTGCCAGCGATGAACGATAACGTGGTGTGCTGAACACCGCCGTACCTGGATCGCTGGCAACGTCGCTGAGACAAGCCACGCAAAAACCTGTACAAGAAATTTGACTTGTACACCTTTGAATCTATGATGAACCTATGTTGTACAGCCTTTTAGCTCTGTACAGGTTTAGATTCCGAGGTACTCGATGCCCCTGCCCTCCGCCAAACCAAAAATTGCCATCAGCGCCTGCCTGATGGGTTTTGACGTGCGCTACAACGGCGGCCACAAGGCATCACCGCTGTGCCGCCAGGTCCTCGGCGAATACTTCGATTTTGTCCCCATCTGCCCGGAAGTCGCCATCGGCCTGGGCATTCCGCGCCAGCCCATCCGGCTGGTGGGCGATGCTCAGGCTCCCCAGGCCGTCGGCACGGTCGATCGCGACCTCGATGTCACCCAGCCGCTGGCGGACTATGGCCGCCATATGGCGGCGGAGCTAGGCGATATCTGCGGTTACATCTTCATGCAGCAATCCCCTTCCTGCGGCCTGGAGCGGGTCAAGGTCTACCACGCCAACGGCGCCCCGGTGACTGGTGGTGGCCGGGGCATCTACGCCCGGGCGTTCTGCGCCCTGCAAGCGGATCTGCCGGTGGAAGAGGACGGTCGGCTCAACGACCCGGTGCTGCGCGAAAACTTTCTCACCCGCGTATTCGCCTACAGCGCCTGGCAACAATTGTTACAGGAGGGCCTGAGCCGCCGCGGCCTGACAACATTTCACTCCCGCTACAAATACCTGCTGATGGCCCACAACCCGATGCAATACAAAACCCTCGGCAATCTGCTGGGCAACATGGGCCAGACCGACCCGCAGGAACTCGGGCCGCGCTACTTCAGCCAACTGATGGCCGCCCTGAAGAAATGTGCCACCCGCCGCACCCACACCAATGTGTTGCATCACCTGAGCGGTTACCTGAAAAAAACCCTCAGCGCCGAGGACAAGCAGGAAATGCAACACCTCATCGGTCAATACCGCCAAGGCATCGTGCCGCTGGTGGTGCCGCTGACGTTGCTCAAGCATCACTTTCGCCAACACCCGGACCCGTACATCGACCAGCAGGTGTACCTGCAACCCCATCCGGAAAATCTCAGCCTGCGAAACGCCATCTGATGAAACCCCTACTCGACAGCAGCGCCAGCGAAGACCTCGGTGCCGACTTCAAGAAGGCCCTGGACGAAGGCTGGCTGCCGATCCGCGAAGTCGCCCGGCAGACCGGGGTGAACGCCGTGACGCTGCGAGCCTGGGAACGTCGCTATGGCCTGATCGTGCCGCAACGCACACCCAAGGGGCACCGGCTGTTCTCGGCTGAACATGTACAGCGCATTTTGGCGATCCTCACCTGGATCAACCGCGGCGTGGCGGTCAGCCAGGTCAAGCAATTGCTCGACACCCCGCAGGCCTTCAGCGGGTTCGTTGAAAACGATTGGCAGGTGTTGCGCCATACCTTGCTGCACGCCGTCTCGCAGCTGAGCGAACGAACCCTGGACGACACCGTCAACCAGGCCATGGCGCTCTACCCGCCACGCACCCTGTGCGAGCAGTTGCTCCTGCCCCTGCTGGCGGAACTTGAACAGCGCTGGCAAGGGCAGTTCGGCACGCAGATGGAACGGGTATTTTTTTACTCCTGGCTGCGTAGCAAGTTTGGCGCGCGCATCTACCATGACAATCGTCAGTTACACAGCGCGCCACTGCTGTTGATCAACCACTCGGACCTGCCACTTGAACCTCACCTGTGGCTCACCGCGTGGTTGATCAGCAGCGCCGATTGCCCGGTGCAAGTGTTTGACTGGCCACTCCCGGCCAGCGAACTGGCAATGGCTGTCGATCTACTGCAACCACGGGCCGTCTTGCTGTATTCCAGCAAAGCGATAAACCTTTCACAGGTGGTGAAACTTTTAAATGGCGCCAGTTGCCCAAAAATGATCGCCGGACCCACGGTGTGCATTCACAACACCGAGTTGTCCGCAATAACGTCAGGGATCGCTGATCTGTACCTGGCCGACAATCCGTTGGCGGCGCACCAGGTACTGGTTCAATGCGGGCTCGTTTAATGGCATTCCAACGGTTCGAGCGGACACCCACATGCAATTGATCTGGCTGCGCAGCGACCTGCGCGTGCATGACAACACCGCCCTCGCGGCCGCGGCAACCCGTGGCCCGACTGTGGCGGTGTTTTTGCTGAGTCCGCAGCAATGGCGTGAACATGACGACGCCGCCTGCAAAGTGGACTTCTGGCTGCGCAACCTGCAGGCGTTGAGTCGTGTGTTGGGCCAGTTGAACATTCCCCTGCTGATCCGCAATGCTCCCCGCTGGGATGACGCTCCGACCGTGCTGCTCGAGCTGTGCCGGCAATTGCAGATCGACACGGTGCATCTCAACGAGGAATACGGCATCCATGAAACCCGTCGCGATGCCGCGGTGGCCCGGGCCCTGAAGACCGAAGGCATCGAGGTCCGCCGCTACCTCGATCAGTTGCTGTTCAAGCCCGGCAGTGTGCTGAGCAAAACCGGTACTTACTTTCAGGTCTTCAGTCAGTTCCGCAAGGTCTGTCATGAACGGCTGCGTCACTCGCTGCCGGGCCGGGTACCTGCACCGGTGGCGCAAGCGCCGCTGAATATAGCCAGCGACGCCATCGCGACGCAGGTCGAAGGCTTCGACGTGCCCCCTGACCGCCTGCGCGCCCTGTGGCCGGCCGGTGAAGACGAAGCCCGACGCCGTCTCGACAGCTTTGCCGAGGTGCAGATCGACTACTACCAGAGCGAGCGCGACTTCCCGGCAAAACCCGGCACCAGCCAACTCTCGGCCTATCTGGCCGCCGGGGTGATTTCGCCCCGCCAGTGCCTGCATGCCGCGCTGCAAAGCAATCAAGGCGAGCTCGAAAGCGGCAAGGTCGGCGCCGTCACCTGGATCAATGAACTGCTGTGGCGCGAGTTCTACAAACACATTCTGGTGGGCTACCCGCGGGTCTCCCGTCACCGTGCCTTTCGCCCGGAAACCGAAGCCTTGGCGTGGCGCAATGCTCCCGAGGAGCTCGCCGCCTGGCAGCAAGGCCGTACCGGCTTTCCGATCATCGACGCGGCCATGCGCCAATTGCTGGAAACCGGCTGGATGCACAATCGCCTGCGTATGGTGGTGGCGATGTTCCTGACCAAGAACCTGTTGATCGACTGGCGCGAGGGCGAACGTTTTTTCATGCGCCACCTGATCGATGGCGACCTGGCAGCGAACAACGGCGGCTGGCAGTGGAGTTCGTCCACCGGCACCGACTCGGCGCCTTACTTCCGGATTTTCAACCCGCTGAGCCAGTCGCTAAAATTCGACGCCGATGGCCGGTTCATCAAGCACTGGCTACCCCAGTTGTCGGAGCTCGATAACAAGGCTGTGCACAACCCGGCGCAACTTGGCGGACTGTTCGGTGTGACCGGTTATCCTGCTCCGATCGTCGACTTGAACACCTCCCGTGCTCGCGCCTTGGCCGCGTTCAAGAACCTGCCGTCGCGGCAAACTGCCGGGAGCCACCATGAATAGCCGAATGCTGCGCCAATACGAACATCTACCGGTATGGGGCCGGGCGATTGCCTGGCTGCAAAGGAGAACGGGATGAGCCTTACACCTCCACGTCGATACTGGTTGACCGGTGCGAGCAGCGGCATTGGCGCCGCGCTGGCCGAAGAAATACTCAAGACCGGCGCCCACCTGGCCGTCAGCTCCCGCTCGCTGGCGCCGCTGAGAGTCCTGTCCCTGCGCTATCCCGGGCAGGTATTGGTGGTGGCTGGCGACTTGACCAACAGCCAGACGGTACGTGAAATCGGCGAGCAGATTGCCCAGGACTGGGGATATCTGGACACCGTGATCCTCAACGCCGGCACCTGCGAATACGTGGATGCCAAGCAGTTCGACGCCTCGATCATCGAGCATGTGGTGCGCACCAACCTGCTCGCCAGCAGCTACTGCATCGAAGCGGCGCTGCCACTGCTGCGCGCTGGCACGGCGCCGCACCTGGTAGGCCTGGCCAGTTCGGTGACTTACCTGCCACTGCCCCGCGCAGAGGCCTATGGCGCCTCGAAAGCCGGGATGCGTCACCTGTTCGAATCCCTGCGCATTGACCTGGCACCGGAAGGGATCGAAGTCACGGTGGTCAGCCCCGGCTTCGTCGAGACCTCACTGACATCGAAAAACGCCTGGCCAACGGGGAAAGCTGCCCAGCACATTTTCCACGAAATGAAGAACCGGCCTGTGGATATCCCGTTGCCGGGAACGCTCATGGCAACCCTCTGGCCGCTGTCGAAAACGACCGACCGGACCCGGTTGGCGATTGGCAAACGCATGGTACGCAGCAGCCCGCCGATCATGGATCAGTTGTGATCAACAAACTTGCAGTGCACGCCAGCCACTGAGCGTCCGTCAGAGCTTTCACACGGCGCCGGCTGACTGCCTTACACTGCGCGCCATGAAAACCATCCCTCACACACAAATCGCCACGCCGACGGTGACCTGCTCGACCTGTGCAGCCTGCTGCTGCCAGCTCGAAGTCATGCTGATCACCGATACCGGCGTGCCCGAGCGATTCATCGACACCGATGATTGGGGTGGGGAAGTCATGCTGCGCCTGGATGACGGCTGGTGCGCCGCGCTGGATCGCAACACGATGATGTGCACCATCTACGAAAAACGCCCGCTGATCTGCCGGGAATTCGAGATGGGGGCACCGGAATGCATTGAGGAACGCCAAGGCATTTCGACGGCGTATCGCTGAAACTCATTGTGGGAGCCAGCCTGCTGGCGATGGCGGTGTTTCAGTCAACACTAATGTTGAACCTGAAATCGCAATCGCCAGCAGGCTGGCTCCCACAGGGTATGTTGCTCAGGCAGTGATCCTTACAACGGCATCGTGTAATGCAGCGCGTAACTTTCTACGCCTTGGTTGGGACTGGCGATCCCGGCATTGGAATAGTGCGTGGCGCGAACTCCGACTTCATGTCCGCCAGCAAAGCGCAGGCCGACACCTAAACGGTCTTCGAACTGAAACGCGCTGCCCAGGTCGTTGTTTTCCACTTCGGTAGTGGCGAACACCGCCACGCCAACCCCGAGTTCCACATAGGGTTTAACGCTCTCACCGGCGAACTCATAAACAAACACTGGGGAGAACGAAAGGCTGTGGTTGCTGGATTTCTCGTCGCCATCCCAATAGGTGTAGGCGCCGCTCCAGTAACCGGTCAAACGACCGACGTCGCTTTGCCACCAGCTCTTGTCCCAATCGAATTGCATGCCCAGCCGATAGGTCATGGTCGACTCGGGGGTCTGGCCGATCCCGAACTCCACGCCTGCCGCCTGTGCAGTGAAACTGTGCCCCATCAGTGCAGCCGCAATCGCGGCCAAGCAAAATAGTCGCTTCATAGAAACATCCTTTTCCGAACGATTACGTTTGGTGTTTTTTTTGCTCTACGTACCCAGCTATAGAAGTCGACGGTTATTCAGAAGTTCCACCCCAATTGTGCCCTGCCCCACAACTTGTTTACCCTTCGAAGCTTCGCACAACCCCAGCGTTATTCCACAAGATTGGCAATATATTTGTGAAATGAACAGGATCGGCACTGGTCCAGAACTGCGCAGCACGCGCAGGCCCGGCGGCGAGTAGTTCGCGCTCGGCCAGCAGGCGTTGAAGCTGGCGCGCGACCGCCGCGCCGGTGTCGATCAGGCTGATGTCATCGGGGATCATCTGCTTGAGCAGCGGCTTGAGAAACGGGTAATGGGTGCAGCCCAGGATGATGGTGTCGGCGCCTTCGGCAAGCAGCGGCTCGACGTAACCCTGCAGCAACTGACGCAGGGTGGGGCTGTGCAGATCGCCTTGTTCGATCAAATCGACCAACCCGGGGCAGGGCTGGGTGATCACTCGAACGTCGGTGGCGAATCGGTCGAGCAGCGCGGCGAACTTGGCGCTCTGCAGGGTGCCCGTGGTGGCCAGCACGCCGACCACGCCGCTGCGGGTCGCGGCGGCCGCCGGCTTGACGGCAGGTTCCATGCCGACGATGGGCCACTGCGGGTAATCGCGACGCAGGTCGGCGACCCCCGCGACCGTCGCGGTGTTACAGGCCAATACCAGGGCCTTGGCGCCCTGGCCTTGAAAAAACTCGGCCATGACGCTGCAACGCTGGCGGATGAATTCCGGGGTTTTCTCGCCGTAGGGAATGTTCCCACAGTCGCCGAAGTACAACAGGGATTCGTCAGGCAACAAACGCTGGATCTCGGCCAGCACCGAAAGCCCACCGACGCCGGAGTCGAACACGCCGATCGGCGCCTCACGCATGCTTGGGCCCACAGACGCTGCACCCCGGATCACGCTTGACCCGCAATTCGCGAAAGCGCGTACCCAAGGCGTCGATCAACAACAGGCGCCCCACCAGCGGCTCGCCAAAGCCGGCCAGCAACTTCAGCGCTTCGAGGGCTTGCAGGCTGCCGACCAGCCCCACCAGCGGACCGACCACCCCGGCCTCGCTGCAGGTCAATTCGGCTTCGCTGCCGTGCCCATATAAACAGTGGTAGCACGGGCTTTCTGCCCGACGCGGGTCGAACACCGACAATTGCCCTTCCAGGCGAATCGCCGCACCGCTGACCAGCGGCTTGCCGGCGCTCACGCAAGCGGCGTTGACCGCTTCACGGGTGGAAAAATTATCGGAGCAGTCGAGGACCAGATCCACCCCGGCCACGACCGCCGCCAGCGAGTCTTCATCCAGCGCCGCGCGGTGGGCGACCAGGGCGATCTGCGGGTTGATGGCCGTCAGGCGCTTGATCGCCGAGTCGACCTTGCTCATGCCGACGCTGTCGGTGTCGTGAATGATCTGGCGTTGCAGGTTGGTCAGGTCGACCGTATCGAAATCCGCCAGATGCAACTCACCCACGCCGGCCGCCGCCAGGTACAGCGCCACCGGCGCGCCAAGCCCGCCGAGGCCGACGATCAGCACGCGGCTTTCCTTGAGCCGCAACTGACCGTCGATATCAATGTGCTGCAACAGAATCTGCCGGCTGTAACGCAGCAATTCCTGATCATTCAGCATGGCAGGCGCCCCAGGCTTATGCGTTGATGACCGCCCAGGTCGGTGCGGCTGTGGACCTGTTCGAAACCATGGGTCAGCAGCAGAACGCGCACCGCCTCGGCCTGATCGTAACCGTGCTCGAGCATCAGCCAGCCGCCCGCGTCCAGATGGTCCGGCGCCTGGGCAATGATCAAGCGCAAATCGTCGAGCCCGTCGACACCGGCCACCAGGGCGCTGGCCGGTTCGAAACGCACGTCGCCTTCCACCAGGTGCGGATCGGCGGACGCGATATAGGGCGGATTGCTGATGATCAGTTGAAAACGTTGACCTTGCAGGGCGCTGAACCAATGACTGCTCAGCACCGTGGCATTGCTCAGGTGCAAGCGCTGGCGATTGCGCTCGGCCAGGGCCACGGCTTCCAGCACACGATCCACAGCGGTGACCTTCCATGCCGGACGTTCGCTGGCCAGGGCCAGGGCAATCGCGCCGCTGCCAGTGCCCAGGTCGAGAACTTTGGCGGGCGTGGCGGGCAACAGTTCTAGCGCGGCTTCCACCAGCAACTCGGTGTCCGGGCGCGGAATCAGGGTGTGCGGTGCGACTTCCAGGTCGAGTTTCCAGAAACCTTGCTGGCCAAGAATGTACGCCACCGGCTCACCGCTGCGGCGACGCTGCAAATAGTCGGCGAAGGTCAACGCCGCTTCGCTCGGCACGATGCGTTCCGGCCAGGTGTGCAGGAAGCTGCGAGACTTGCCCAATGCCGCCGCCAGCAACAACTCGGCATCCAGGCGCGCCGTGGGCGAGTCGGGCAGATCGGCCGCGCGCAACAGACTGGCAATGATCGTCATTTACTCACCTATGGCGGCCAGTTGATCGGCCTGGTACTCGGCCAGCAACGGCTCGATCACTGCATCGACGCCCCCGGCGAGGATTTCGTCGAGGGAATACAGGGTCAGGTTGACCCGGTGGTCGGTGACCCGGCCCTGGGCGAAGTTGTAGGTGCGGATGCGTTCCGAGCGATCCCCCGAGCCCACCAGCAATTTACGCTCGCTGGCGATGGCATTGGCGGCGGCACTGGTCTGCTGGTCGTTGAGCTTGGCCGACAGCCAGGACATCGCCCGGGCGCGGTTCTTGTGCTGCGAACGTTCTTCCTGGCACTCGACCACGATGCCGGACGGCAAGTGGGTGATGCGAATCGCCGAGTCGGTCTTGTTCACGTGCTGACCGCCCGCACCGGAGGAACGATAGGTATCGATGCGCAAGTCCGCCGGGTTGATCTCGATCGCTTCCTGTTCGTCCGGCTCGGGCAATACCGCCACGGTGCAGGCCGAGGTGTGGATACGCCCCTGGGACTCGGTCGCCGGTACGCGTTGCACGCGGTGGGCGCCGGACTCGAACTTCAGCTTGCCGTAGACGTTGTCGCCCTCGACCCGCGCGATGACTTCCTTGTAGCCGCCGTGTTCACCCTCGTTTTCCGAGAGGATCTCCACCCGCCAGCCGCGCCGCTCGGCGTAACGCGAATACATGCGGAACAGGTCGCCGGAGAAAATCGCCGCTTCGTCGCCGCCGGTGCCCGCACGGATTTCGAGGAACACGTTGCGCCCGTCGTTCGGGTCCTTGGGCAGCAACATGCGTTGCAGATTGGCTTCCAGCTCGACCAGGCGTTCCTTGGCCTCGCGGACTTCTTCCACGGCCATTTCGCGCATGTCCGGGTCGCTGTCCTTGAGCAAGGCCTGGGCGCCTTCGAGGTCGCCCTGCACTTTAAGCAGCTGTTTATAGGTTTCGACGATCGGCTCGACTTCCGCGTACTCCTTGGAATAGGCGCGGAACTTGTTCTGATCGGAAATGACCTCGCCATCGCCAAGCAAGGCGGTCAATTCCTCGAAACGGTCCTGGAGGATGTCCAGCTTATTGAGCAGTGACGCTTTCATTGCGGTTTCTTATCCGAAAAGCTATCCGATGAGCCCTCACCGAGGGCAAAGAGTTCCTGGGCCATCGCCAGCGCATCGAGGCGACCTTCGGCAGAGAGCTTTTTCAACTGCACGCTCGGTGCGTGCAAGAGTTTATTGGTCAAGCCGCGTGCCAATTGCACCAGCACCTCTTCGGCGCTGCTGCCGTTGGCCAGCAGGCGCTGGGCCTTTTGCAATTCTTCGTCGCGCAGGCGTTCGCTCTGTTGACGATAGGCCTTGAGCACGTCGACCGCCGCCAGTTCGCGCAGGCGTACCATGAAATCTTCGGCGCCGACCGAGACCATCTCTTCCGCGGCCTGGGCTGCTCCCTGGCGACTCTTGAGGTTCTCGGCGACCACTTCGTGGAGATCGTCGACGCTATACAGGTAGACGTCGTCCAATTCGCCGACTTCTGGCTCGATATCACGCGGTACGGCGATATCGACCATGAAGATCGGCTTGTGCTTGCGCAGCTTCAGGGCGCTTTCGACAGCGCCCTTGCCAAGGATCGGCAACTGGCTGGCGGTGGAACTGATGACGATGTCGCTGCGCACCAGCTCCGCCGGGATGTCCGACAGCAGCACCGCATGGGCGCCGAACTGCTCGGCCAGGATGCTCGCGCGCTCCAGTGTACGGTTGGCGACCACGATACGCTTTACGCCCAGGTCATGCAGGTGGCGGGCGACCAGGGTGATGGTCTCGCCGGCGCCGATCAGCAAGGCCTGGCTGCGTTGCAGGTCACTGAAAATCTGTTTGGCCAGGCTGACCGCGGCAAACGCCACGGACACCGGGTTCTCGCCAATGGCGGTGTCGGTGCGCACTTGCTTGGCCGCATTGAACGTGGCCTGGAACAGGCGCCCGAGCAACGGTCCGATGGTCCCGGCCTCCCGCGCGACGGCGTAGGCGGATTTCATCTGGCCGAGGATCTGCGGTTCGCCCAACACCAGCGAATCGAGCCCGGAGGCGACCCGCATCATGTGACGAACTGCCGCATCGTCTTCGTGCACATAAGCGCTCGCGCGCAGCTCATCCAGGCTCAAATGATGATATTCGGCCAGCCAGCGCAGCACGGTATCGGCCGACAGGTGATCCTGTTCTATATAGAGTTCACTGCGATTGCAGGTGGAGAGGATCGCAGCTTCGCGGCTGTCGGTGAGTCGGCAGAGCTGCTGCAAGGCCTCAACCAGCTGCTCAGGGGTAAAGGCCACGCGCTCGCGGACGTCTACTGAAGCAGTCTTGTGGTTAATACCGAGTGCAAGGAAGGCCATTCAAGGTCGCTGGTGGTGACGTGAAGCCGGCAATTGTCCTACTTCGACACATGGAGAACAACTACTCGATATCTATTGACCTGGTAGGTGATGCCGCGAATTGCGAGCGGTTCTCGTTTACACAGATTTTGATCCGCACACCGCTCGCTGCAGGCGCCGGCTTGCTGGCGATGGACTTGCAGGCGCCGCGTCCTTTCCAGAATAAATGCGTCATCGTTCACCACCATCGCCAGCAAGCCGGCTCCTACAGGGGAGCGCGCTCACTTGAAATCAGTTCGGCGGTTATGTTTGACGTAAGGCTTGTGTCATGATGATCCGACCGCAGGTTAGTCGTCCTCTTCCTATATGAATAGATCTTCCGCGTTGCTCCTTGCCCTTGTCTTTCTCAGCGGCTGCCAGGCCCTGGCCCCCGCGTCGACGGACGACCCGTCGCCGGTCGAAGACACCACGGTGGCCCCTGAAAAGCCCAAGGTCTACAGCTCGTTCAGCGAAGACACCGTCTTCAGTCTGTTGAGCGCGGAACTGGCTGGCCAGCGCAATCGTTTCGACATCGCCCTGGACAACTACGTGACCCAGGCCATCAACACCCAGGATCCGGGCATTTCCGAGCGGGCCTTCCGCATTGCCGAGTACCTGGGCGCCGACCAGGCCGCCCTGGATACGGCACTGATCTGGGCGAAAAACGCGCCGGACGACCTTGAGGCCCAGCGGGCCGCCGCCGTGCAACTGGCGCGCGCCGGGCGCTATGACGACTCCATGGTCTATATGGAGAAGGTGCTGCAGGGCAAGGGCGATACCCATTTCGACTTCCTCGCGCTGTCCGCGGCCGATACCGACCAGGACACGCGCAACGGCCTGATGAAAAGTTTCGACCGCTTGCTGCAGCGCCACCCGAACAACGGCCAGCTGATTTTCGGCAAGGCCTTGCTGCTGCAACAGGATGGCGACACAAAAGGCGCGCTGACCCTGCTGGAAGACAATCCACCGGACGACGGCGAAATCGCCCCGATCCTGCTGCGCGCGCGCCTGCTGCAATCCCTGGATCGCGGTGACGAAGCTTTGCCGCTGCTGCAAAAAAGCATCAGGAAATACCCGGACGACAAGCGCCTGCGCCTGACCTACGCGCGCATGCTGGTCGAACAGGACCGCATGGATGACGCCAAGGCCGAGTTCTCCAGCCTGGTGCAGCAATACCCGGATGACGACGACCTGCGTTATTCGCTGGCGCTGGTGTGCCTTGAGGCCAAGGCCTGGGACGAGGCCAAGGGCTACCTGGAAGACCTGATCGCCCGTGACAGCCACGTCGACTCGGCGCACCTGAACCTGGGGCGCATCGCCGAAGAACGCAACGATCCACAAGGTGCGCTGATCGAGTACGCCAAGGTCGGGCCGGGTAACGACTACCTGCCAGCGCAACTGCGCCAGGCCGATATCCTGATGGGCAACGGCAGGACCGCCGAAGCGCAAAAACGCCTCGCTGCCCAACGCGACGAGCAACCGGACTACGTGATCCAGTTGTATCTGATCGAAGCCGAAACCCTGTCGGCCAACAAACAGGGGGACAAGGCCTGGAAAGTCCTGGAACAGGCGCTGCAGCAATACCCGGATGACCTGAATCTGCTGTACACCCGGGCCATGCAGGCGGAAAAACGCAATGACCTGGCCCAGATGGAAAAAGACCTGCGCCTGATCATCAAGCGCGACCCGGACAACGCCATGGCATTGAACGCCCTCGGCTATACCCTGTCTGACCGCACGACGCGCTACGCCGAAGCCAAGGCGCTGATCGAGCAAGCGCACCAGATCAGTCCGGAAGACCCGGCGGTGCTCGACAGCCTCGGCTGGGTGAATTACCGCATGGGCAATCTCGACGAAGCCGAGCGCCTGCTGCGCCAGGCCCTGGAGCGTTTCCCCGACCAGGAAGTCGCCGCTCACCTGGGCGAAGTCCTGTGGGCCAATGGCAAGCAAACCGAAGCCCGGCAAATCTGGGGCAAATTCCTCAAGGAACAACCCGACAGCCCTACCCTGCGCAGTACCATCAAGCGCCTGACCGGATCAGAGACTCTTTAAGATTATGTTTTTGCGCCACTTCATCGTTTTCAGTTTCATTGCCCTGCTCGCCGGTTGTGCGGGCTTCGGTGCCCGCGAATCGGTCGAGGGCCACGGAGACCCCGCCCAATGGCGCCAGCACAAACAGCAGCTGGCGAGCCTTGATGGCTGGCAGATCGACGGCAAGATAGGCATCCGTGCGCCGAAAGATTCCGGCAGCGGCACGCTGTTCTGGCTGCAACGCCAGGATTACTACGACATTCGTCTCTCCGGCCCCCTGGGTCGCGGGGCGGCGCGCCTGACCGGACGCCCGGGCAAGGTTTCCCTGGAAGTCGCCAACCAGGGTCGCTACGAAGCGGCGTCCCCGGATGCCCTGCTCGAAGAGCAGCTTGGCTGGAAGCTGCCGGTTTCCAACCTGGCCTGGTGGGTCCGCGGACTGCCGGCGCCGGACAGCAAAAGCCGCTTGACCCTCGATGGCAATAGCCGCCTGGCCAGTCTCGAACAGGACGGCTGGCAGGTCGAATACACCGCCTACACCGAGCAAAACGGCTACTGGCTGCCTGAGCGGATCAAACTGCACGGCACCGACCTGGATGTCACGCTGGTGATCAAGACTTGGCAACCGCGCAAGTTGGGGCAATGAAATGCCAGCCAAGCAACTGACCCTGCCCTCCCCGGCCAAGCTCAATTTGATGCTGCACATTCTGGGTCGCCGTGAAGACGGTTACCACGAATTGCAGACGCTGTTTCAATTTCTCGACTACGGCGACGAAATCACCTTCGCCGTGCGCGACGACGGCGTCATTCGCCTGCACACCGAGTTCGAAGGCGTGCCCCACGACAGCAACCTGATCGTCAAGGCGGCGAAAAAACTCCAGGCACAATCCGGCTGCTCGCTCGGCATGGATATCTGGATCGACAAGGTCCTGCCCATGGGCGGCGGCATCGGCGGCGGCAGTTCGAATGCCGCCACCACCCTGCTCGGCCTCAATCATCTGTGGCAATTGGGCTGGGATGAAGATCGGCTGGCCGCGCTGGGCCTGACGCTGGGCGCTGACGTCCCGGTTTTCGTGCGCGGGCATGCGGCGTTCGCCGAGGGCGTGGGGGAAAAACTGACCCCTGTCGACCCGGAAGAACCCTGGTATCTCGTGCTCGTACCGCAAGTCTCTGTAAGTACGGCAGAAATTTTTTCAGATCCGTTGTTGACACGTAACACGCCGCCCATTAAAGTGCGCCCCGTTCCCAAGGGAAACAGTCGAAATGACTGCTTGCCGGTGGTAGCAAGGCGTTATCCAGAGGTACGTAACGCATTGAATTTGTTAGGTAAATTTACCGAAGCAAAACTCACCGGAACTGGAAGTTGTGTGTTTGGGGGCTTCCCAAGCAAAGCTGAAGCTGATAAAGTCTCGGCCCTTCTTACAGAGACCCTTACAGGGTTTGTAGCAAAAGGAAGCAACATTTCGATGTTGCACCGCAAGCTGCAAGGTCTGCTCTAAAAGAACCGATTACTGGGTAATCGTTGCAACAGATACAGGGGCGTCGCCAAGCGGTAAGGCAGCAGGTTTTGATCCTGCCATGCGTTGGTTCGAATCCAGCCGCCCCTGCCATTTTCAATACTCATCCAGGTTACCCTCAGCCTCTAGGTACTGCGCGTGTCCAAGATGATGGTCTTTACGGGGAATGCTAACCCCGATCTGGCTCGGCGTGTCGTACGTCAGCTGCATATCCCTCTCGGTGACATCTCTGTCGGTAAATTTTCCGACGGCGAAATTACAGCCGAGATCAATGAAAACGTCCGCGGTAAAGATGTCTTCATTATTCAGCCGACTTGCGCTCCGACCAACGATAACCTGATGGAACTGGTAGTGATGGCTGATGCCTTCCGCCGCTCCTCGGCTACTCGTATCACTGCTGTTATTCCTTACTTTGGTTATGCCCGTCAGGATCGCCGTCCGCGTTCCGCACGTGTGGCTATCAGCGCGAAAGTCGTTGCTGACATGCTTACCGTAGTCGGCATCGACCGTGTTCTCACGGTTGATCTGCATGCTGACCAAATCCAGGGTTTCTTCGATATTCCGGTAGATAACATCTACGGCTCCCCGGTTCTGGTGGATGACATTGAAGATCAGCGCTTCGAAAACCTGATGATCGTGTCCCCGGACATTGGTGGCGTCGTGCGTGCACGTGCCGTTGCCAAATCCCTGGGCGTGGATCTCGGGATCATCGACAAACGCCGTGAGAAAGCCAATCACTCTGAAGTGATGCATATCATCGGTGATGTCGAAGGGCGTACCTGTATTCTGGTCGATGACATGGTCGATACCGCCGGCACCCTGTGCCACGCGGCCAAGGCCTTGAAAGAGCATGGCGCTGCCAAGGTTTTCGCCTACTGCACGCACCCTGTGCTGTCGGGTCGGGCGATCGAAAACATTGAAAATTCCGTGCTGGACGAGCTGGTGGTGACCAACACCATCCCGCTGTCCGCTGCAGCACAAGCCTGTGCGCGTATCCGTCAACTGGATATCGCACCGGTTGTTGCCGAGGCGGTCCGCCGCATCAGCAATGAAGAATCGATCAGCGCGATGTTCCGCTAAGGGCCCTGCCCTTCTCGAAATGTCTCGTTGACGAAAAGCGCCCCGCCCCGGCATTCCTGTCGGGGCGGGGCTTTTTTGCCCATATCGCCTTTAGCGCTGGTCGCAAACGCTGGGGCGAGTGTGGTTATTTTGGAGATACAACATGAACGATTTTACTCTGAATGCTGAAGTGCGTTCCGACCTGGGGAAAGGTGCGAGCCGCCGCCTGCGTCGTCTCGCAAGCCTGGTTCCAGCTGTAGTTTACGGTGGCGAAAAAGCCCCTGAATCCATCAGCATGCTGGCCAAAGAAGTTGCCAAACTGCTCGAAAACGAAGCGGCTTACAGCCACATCATCGAGCTGAACGTTGGTGGCACCAAGCAAAACGTAATCATCAAGGCTCTGCAGCGTCACCCGGCCAAAGGCCACGTGATGCACGCCGACTTCGTACGCGTTGTAGCTGGCCAGAAACTGACCGCTATCGTGCCTGTACACTTCGTTGGCGAAGAAGCTCCGACCAAGAAAGGCGGCGAAATTTCGCACGTTGTTTCGGAAATCGAAGTGACCTGCCTGCCGAAAGACCTGCCTGAATTCATCGAAGTCGACCTGGCTAACGCCGAAATCGGTTCGATCATTCACCTGTCCGACCTCAAAGCTCCTAAAGGCGTTGAGTTCGTTGCTCTGGCACACGGTGATGACAAGGCTGTTGCCAACGTCCACGCTCCACGTGTTGCTCCAGAAGCTACCGAAGAAGGCGCTGCAGAGTAATTCACTCTGTGATGCCGGAGTGATCAAGTAACATCGCGGACTGGAACGTAGCGAGAAAGCGGGCGAGAACGCGGAGTTTACATCATGGTAAATGAGCAATTTTCGTCCACTTTCGCCGCTCTCCCGGATTGCGGCGATGTTATCCACCACTCCAAGGAAGGGCCCCTATCGTGACTGCCATCAAACTGATCGTTGGCCTGGGTAATCCAGGCGCTGAATACGAACAGACCCGGCATAACGCAGGGGCCCTTTTTGTTGAGCGCATCGCGAACGCACAAGGTGTGAACCTTGTGGCGGACCGCAAATATTTCGGCCTGACCGGGCGCTATTCGCACCAGGGTCAGGATGTTCGTCTGCTGATTCCCACCACGTACATGAACCGCAGCGGCCAGGCCGTGGCGGCCCTTGCCGGATTCTTCCGCATCAAGCCTGAAGAAATCCTCGTGGCGCACGACGAACTCGACCTGCCACCCGGCGTTGCCAAGCTCAAGCAGGGCGGCGGCCATGGCGGTCACAACGGGTTGCGCGACATCATCGCGCAACTGGGCAATCAGAATACCTTTCACCGCCTGCGGCTTGGCATTGGCCACCCGGGCGTTGCCAGTATGGTTTCAAACTTCGTCCTGGGTCGTGCGCCACGCGCCGAACAGGAAAAACTCGATGCCAGCATCGACTTTGCCCTCGGCGTGCTGCCGGATATCCTCGCCGGTGAATGGAACCGCGCGATGAAAAACCTGCACAGCCAGAAGGCCTGACTCTTATCCGAGGGGAAACACCATGGGATTCAATTGCGGCATCGTCGGCCTGCCTAACGTCGGCAAGTCCACCCTGTTCAACGCCCTGACCAAATCCGGTATCGCGGCCGAGAACTTCCCCTTTTGCACCATCGAACCGAACAGCGGTATCGTGCCGATGCCGGATCCACGCCTGCAAGCCCTGGCGGAAATCGTCAATCCAAAGCGCATCCTGCCGACCACCATGGAATTCGTCGACATCGCAGGCCTGGTGGCCGGCGCGTCGAAAGGTGAAGGCCTGGGCAACAAGTTTTTGGCCAATATCCGTGAAACCGATGCCATCGCCCACGTGGTCCGCTGCTTCGAAGACGAGAACGTGATTCACGTCTCCAACAGCGTCGACCCGAAACGCGACATCGAAATCATCGACCTGGAACTGATCTTCGCCGACCTCGACAGCTGCGAGAAGCAACTGCAGAAAGTCGCGCGTAACGCCAAGGGCGGCGACAAGGACGCCGTGGTCCAGAAAGGCCTGCTGGAGCAACTGATCGCTCACTTCACCGAAGGCAAGCCGGCGCGCAGCCTGATGAAGAACATGAGCACCGACGAAAAAGCGGTGATCAAGGGCTTCCACCTGCTGACCACCAAGCCTGTGATGTACATCGCCAACGTCGCTGAAGACGGTTTCGAGAACAACCCGCACCTGGACGTGGTCAGGGCCATCGCCGAAGAAGAAGGCGCCATGGTTGTTCCGGTCTGCAACAAGATCGAAGCGGAAATCGCCGAGCTCGACGACGGCGAAGAGAAAGACATGTTCCTCGAAGCCCTGGGCCTCGAAGAGCCTGGCCTGAACCGCGTGATCCGCGCCGGCTACGAAATGCTGCACCTGCAGACCTACTTCACCGCCGGTGTCGAAGAAGTCCGCGCCTGGACCGTACGCGTTGGTGCCACCGCACCACAAGCCGCTGGCGTGATCCACACCGACTTCGAAAAAGGCTTCATCCGCGCCGAAGTGATCGCCTATAACGACTTCATCCAGTACAAGGGCGAAGCCGGTACCAAGGAAGCCGGTAAATGGCGCCTGGAAGGCAAGGACTACATCGTCAAGGACGGCGACGTGATGCACTTCCGCTTCAACGTCTGACGTTTACAGCCTTCAACAAAAAAAGCACCCTCGGGTGCTTTTTTTGTGAGCGCTATGAAAGTGGATCAGTTCGCCACTTTCGCGCGGGCCGAGTGCAGTTTCTTGTAGCTGTCGATCAGGCGCAGGTGCCGGTCGAGACCCTCCAGCTTCATGCTGGTCGGCGTCAAGCCGAAGAAGCGCACGCTGCCGTTCACGGAGCCGATCGCGGCGTCCATGCGCTCGTTGCCGAACATACGGCGGAAGTTGCCCTCGTAATCGACCAGCTCCAGGTCCTCGTCCAGCTCCATTTCCAGCACCACGTTCACGGCCTGGTAGAACAAGCCGCGCTCGACCGTGTTGTCGTTGTACTGCAGGAACATTTCCACCGCCTCTTTCGCCTCTTCAAACTTCTGCAAGGCGAGATAGATCAGCAACTTCAACTCCAGGATCGTCAACTGACCCCAGGCGGTGTTGTCGTCGAACTCGATACCGATCAAGGTGGTGATGTCGGTGTAGTCGTCCAGCTCGCTGTCTTCCAGACGCTTGACCAGCGACTTCAGGCCGGCCTTGTCGAGGCTGTGCAGATTGAGGATGTCCTCGCGGAAGAACAGCGCCTTGTTGGTGTTGTCCCAGATCAGGTCGTCCACCGGATAAATTTCCGAGTAGTCCGGCACCAGGATTCGGCAGGCCGTTGCGCCGATGTGCTCATACACCGCCATGTACACTTCCTTGCCCATGCCTTCGAGAATGCCGAACAGGGTCGCGGCTTCCTCGGCATTGGAGTCTTCACCCTGGCCGGAAAAGTCCCACTCGACGAATTCGTAGTCCGACTGGGCACTGAAGAAGCGCCACGACACCACGCCGCTGGAATCGATGAAGTGCTCGACGAAGTTGTTCGGCTCGGTCACCGCATGGCCTTCAAAGGTCGGCAGTGGCAGGTCATTGAGGCCTTCGAAGCTGCGGCCCTGCAACAATTCCGTCAGGCTGCGCTCCAGCGCCACTTCCAGGCTCGGGTGCGCGCCGAACGAGGCGAACACACCGCCGGTGCGCGGGTTCATCAAGGTGACGCACATCACCGGGAACTCGCCGCCCAGGGACGCATCCTTGACCAACACAGGGAACCCCTGCTCTTCCAGCGCCTGGATACCCGCGAGAATCCCAGGGTACTTCGCCAGCACTTCGGCGGGCACATCCGGCAGGGCGAATTCGCCCTCGATGATTTCGCGCTTCACCGCGCGCTCGAAGATTTCCGACAGGCACTGTACCTGCGCTTCGGCCAGCGTATTGCCGGCGCTCATGCCGTTGCTCAGGTACAGGTTTTCGATCAGGTTGGAAGGGAAATACACCACCTCGCCGTCCGACTGGCGCACGTACGGCAGCGAACAGATGCCACGCTCTTCGTTGCCCGAGTTGGTGTCGAACAGATGCGAGCCACGCAACTCGCCATCGCGGTTGAAGATCCGCAGGCAGTACTCGTCGAGAATCTCCGCCGGCAGTTCGTCTTTAGGGCCAGGCTGGAACCAGCGCTCGTTCGGGTAATGCACAAACGCCGCGTTGGCGATGTCTTCTCCCCAGAACTGATCGTTATAGAAAAAGTTGCAGTTCAGCCGCTCGATGAACTCGCCCAAGGCCGACGCCAGCGCGCCTTCCTTGGTGGCGCCCTTGCCGTTGGTGAAACACATCGGCGAGTGCGCATCGCGGATATGCAGCGACCACACATTGGGCACGATATTGCGCCACGAGGCGATTTCGATCTTCATGCCCAAGCCGGCGAGAATGCCCGACATGTTGGCAATGGTCTGCTCCAGCGGCAGGTCCTTGCCGACAATGTAGGTGCCCGCATCCGAACCTGAAGTGGAAGCCGGCATCAGCAATGCCTGGGCGTCGGCATCGAGGTTTTCCACCTCTTCAATCACGAACTCCGGCCCGGCCTGCACCACTTTTTTCACGGTGCAACGGTCGATGGAACGCAGGATGCCCTGGCGGTCCTTGTCGGAGATATCAGCCGGCAACTCGACCTGGATCTTGAAGATCTGGTTGTAGCGGTTTTCCGGGTCGACAATATTGTTCTGCGACAGGCGGATGTTATCGGTGGGAATGTTGCGGGTGTCGCAGTACAACTTCACGAAGTAAGCCGCACACAACGCCGACGAAGCCAGGAAGTAGTCGAACGGACCGGGGGCCGAACCATCGCCCTTGTAGCGGATAGGTTGATCGGCCACCACGGTGAAGTCATCGAACTTGGCTTCAAGTCGAAGGTTGTCGAGAAAATTGACCTTGATTTCCATGCGGGGTACCAGAATAACGAGCAAACGAATGGCCGCCATTATCCGGCTTTTCAGCCGGAAGTCTCGCGCAAGCTCGAGCTTCCAGCTGCATGGTGGGTAATCAGGCCTTTTTGGTACGCGGCAGGAAAATCGCCAATACCCCCAGCAACGGCAGGAACGAACACAGGTAGTACACGTATTCGATGCCGTGGATGTCCGCCAGGTGCCCCAGCAGCGCCGCGCCAATCCCGCCGAAACCGAACATCAGGCCGAAGAACACCCCGGCAATCATCCCGACATTGCCCGGCACCAGCTCCTGGGCGTACACCACGATGGCCGAGAAGGCCGAGGCGAGGATGAAGCCGATGACCACACTGAGGACGGTGGTCCAGAACAGGTCCACATGGGGCAGCAGCAAGGTAAAGGGGGCAACGCCAAGGATCGAGAACCAGATCACCGCCTTGCGCCCGATCTTGTCGCCGATGGGGCCGCCAAAGAAGGTCCCCGCGGCCACCGCGCCGAGAAACAGGAACAGGTGCAGTTGCGAACTGGCCACAGACAGGTCGAACTTCTCGATCAGGTAGAACGTGAAGTAACTGGTGAGGCTGGACATGTAGAAATACTTGGAGAACACCAGCAACCCGAGCACCACCAGCGCGCTGGTCACCCGCCCCTTGGACAGGCCGTGAGTCGCGGCCTGGCCCTGCTTGAGCTTGAACAGGTTCAGGTGGTTGGCGTACCAGCGGCTGATCCGGTAAAGCACGAACAGGGCAAACACCGCGAACAGGCCAAACCAGGCCACATGCCCTTGCCCGTAAGGAATGATGATCGCCGCCGCCAGCAACGGACCGAACGCCGAGCCCGCGTTGCCGCCGACCTGGAAGGTTGATTGCGCCAGGCCGAATCGCCCTCCCGAGGCCAGTCGTGCCACGCGAGAAGCTTCCGGGTGGAAGGTCGAGGAGCCAATGCCGATCAAGCCCGCCGCCAGCAGGATCAGCGGGAAGCTGCCGACCACCGACATCATCACGATGCCGATCAAGGTGCAGACCGTACCGGCCGGCAACAGCCAGGGTTTGGGATGGCGGTCGGTGTGGTAGCCGACCCAGGGTTGCAGCAGTGATGCGGTCAGTTGAAACGTCAGGGTGATCAGGCCGACCTGGGTGAACGTCAGGCCATAGTTGGCCTTGAGCATCGGGTAGATTGACGGCAGCACCGATTGAATCAGGTCGTTGATCAGGTGCGCCAGCGCCACTGCGCCAATGATGCGCATGACCAACGGACTGCTTTGTGAAGACGCGGGCGCCGCCGCAGTGGCGGACTGAACGTTGCTGATAGCCATGAAATTTCCGAAAAACAGAGGGATGCACACCGGCAGGTGCATCAATGTGCCATTTTTCGCTGCGGCAGCGCCATCCCCTTAGCCTGCTAACGACCTCGCAATTTCGCAGATTTCGGCTTGATCGATGCCCTCCTCCGCTCCGGTTTTTCAGCTCGGGAAGATAAGCGGTTGAAAGTGTAGAGAAATATTTTAAATTTACGCTTGACGCATCTCCATTACCGGTGAATAATGCGCGCCATCTTGGCTACATAGCTCAGTTGGTTAGAGCATAGCATTCATAATGCTGGGGTCCGGGGTTCAAGTCCCTGTGTAGCCACCAAGTGCTAAAAACGGCTTACCGAAAGGTAGGCCGTTTTTTTTTGCCTCGCGAAAATGGCTGCACCCTTGTAGGAGCGAGCTTGCTCGCGATGGTCTCAAGGGCACCGCGCTTAATCAGTCAGCACGCGTCATCGTTGACGACCATCGCGAGCAAGCTCGCTCCTACAGGCCTCAGGCCCGAAGCGTCGGCAAGGCGGTCAATCCCCGCTCCCAGATCTGCCATGTGCGCAACCAGACCATGGCCTGCCAATCGCTGTCGGCGGGACAGAACTGTTCAAGCAGGTTCAACTTGATCTCGCGCCCTACCCCATCGTGGACATCACCGTGCAGATGCAACCAATGGTCATCGCGCAGATGCCGATGAACCTCCGGCCCCGGATAAGTCCCGCACTCGATGACGAAGGGCATCAACCGCACCTGCGGTAGCGCATCGATCAAGGCTTGCGAGGTGTAGCCGGTAGCCGTCGCCGCCACTCCGGTTTCGCTCAGGGTGTCGGCACCCGTGTGCAGGGTGTAGAGCCATGGGCCATAAATCGCCTGCGCATCGGCCAATGCCGGATACGGCGCCTGGGTGATCGTCAGCAACATCGGATGACCATACTCCCCGGCACCGGTGTGCAAGTCGAAACACAGGGCGACGTCCGCATGGGCCACGTGCATTTGCATGATCTGCTGCAACGTGCGGTTCGACCAGCTGGGGGCTACCCCACCGTAGAACAGACCATCCGCATGCGCATGCTGGCCACCTTCGACAATCGACATGACCGCAGGCCAGCCATGCAGACGGATCTGCTCGTCGAGCAAGGCATCCGCGCGGTCACGCTCGGGCCCGCGCAACTGGGTGCAGGCGTAAATCTCATGCAGGGCGTCATAGGCCAGGTTGTCCGGCAACGCACCGTTGAAATCCAGGTGATTGCGGTTCAGGTCGATGTTGTCTTCGTTGACCCTGCGCAGCCACGCCATGCCCCAGGGATTGATCGCATGAATCATCACCACCGCGACATCGGCCGGCAATGTGCGCTTGCCGAGCTCCTGCAGCCACTTGATCTGGCACCCCGAGCCATAGAACCCCTCGACCCCGTGCGTGCCGCTCAGCGCGATCAGCAGGCGCTTGGCGCCAGGATCGCCGAGTACCGCCACATCGGTGCCCAGCGCCTCGCCTGAAGGCCCCTTGAGGGGATGGGGATACTCAGTCAGCGTCGCGCCGGCCGCGGTTGCCGCCGCCAGGAATTGTTCGCGCTGGGAACGGTAGCTTGGCTGGGTGGGAAACTCGCTCTGCATGGCTGCCTCTTGTGGTTCTTCTGGCGTGATCGCTGGCAACGACCCTACCTAAAATCCGTCGATTGATGAAGGGCAACCGCGCCTTCTGGTTTGCGTCACTGCGAGGTCGCCGATACAGTCGCCGATACATTTATCCAACGGACGGAGTGCCCCATGTTCTCAGCCTCCCACTCGAGTCGCGTTCGCCTGTCAGCCCTCACGCTGATCATTACCGCGCTGACCCTTGGCGCCTGCCACAACGCGTCGGCCCCGACGCTGCCGGCTGCACCGGAAAGCGCGTCCGGTTATCGCACCGACCTGCAGACTCGACATGCCTCCCGGCACATGGCGGCCGCGGCCAACCCCTTGGCGGCCGAAGCCGGGCGGGAGATGCTGCGTCGGGGCGGCTCGGCCATCGATGCCGCCATTGCGATGCAAGCGGTACTGACACTGGTCGAGCCGCAGTCCTCAGGGATAGGCGGCGGCGCGTTGATCGTGCTCTGGGACGGCCAATCCGTGCGCACTTACGACGGGCGCGAAACCGCACCGGCCGGCGCCAGCGAAAAACTGTTCCTGCAGGCCGATGGCCAACCGATGACGTTCACCCAGGCGGTGATCGGAGGGCGCTCGGTGGGCACCCCGGGGGTGTTGCGAGCCTTGGAGCTGGCCCATCAAAAACACGGTCGCCTGCCATGGGCGCAGTTGTTCGAACCCGCCATCACGCTCGCGGAGCAAGGCTTTGTCATATCGCCCCGCCTGCACCGGCTGATCGCCGCGGATTCATCCCTGAGGCGCTCTGCGGAGATGTCAGCGTATTTCCTCAATGCCGATGGCAGCCCGAAAGCCGCCGGCACGCTGTTGAAAAATCCACCCTTGGCCGCCGTGTTGCAACGCATCGCCAAGGAAGGGCCGGATGCCTTGTACAAAGGGCCCGTTGCCCAGGAGATCGTGGCCAAGGTCCAGGGGCACGCCAACCCTGGCAGCCTGTCGCTGAGCGACCTGGCCAACTACAACGCCAAGGAGCGCGCGCCCCTTTGTACCGACTACAAACGCTGGCAGGTCTGTGGCATGCCGCCGCCGTCGTCGGGCGGGATTGCCATGGCGCAGATCCTCGGCACCCTGCAGGCCCTGGAAACGCGCGACAAGCGCTGGGCCTTGGCGCCCATGCAACCGGTGAAAACCAACACCACCGCCGGCTTTGAACCGCCCGCCGAGGCCGTGCACCTGATCAGCGAAGCCGAGCGCCTGGCCTATGCCGATCGCGCGCAGTACGTGGCCGACTCGGACTTCGTGCCGGTGCCCGTCAAGGGCCTGGTCGACCCGGCTTACCTGGCCAGCCGGGCTGCACTGATCGGCGAGCACAGCATGGGCACGGCCAAACCGGGCACGCCGCCGGGCATCCAGGTCGCTTTCGCGCCAGACCGCTCGCCCTTGCGCATCTCCACCTCGCAAGTGGTGGCGGTCGATGACGCAGGCGGCGCGGTGTCCATGACCACCACCATCGAATCCGCCTTCGGCTCGCACCTGATGGTCCAGGGTTTCCTGCTCAACAACGAGATGACCGACTTCTCGTTCATTCCCGAGGAGAACGGACAGAAAGTCGCCAACCGCGTCGAGCCCGGCAAGCGTCCGCGCTCCTCCATGGCCCCGACGCTGATCTTCGACCGCCACAGCGGTGAGTTCCTCGCCAGTCTTGGATCGCCCGGTGGTTCGCAGATCATCGAGTACGTGGCCAAGACCACCATCGGCCTGCTCGACTGGCAGCTCGATCCGCAAGCGGCGATCAACCTGCCCAACTTCGGCAGCCGAAATGGCCCGACCGAACTGGAGAACGGGCAGTTCAGCGCGAAGTTGATCCAGGTACTCAAGGACAAGGGCCACGCCGTCAATGAAATAGACATGACCAGCGGCACCCAGGCAATTGTCCGGGTCAAGGATGCGCAGGGTAAGGCTTCGCTGGCCGGCGGGGCCGATCCTCGGCGTGAGGGGGAAGCATTGGGGGATTGAGTCGCTAACGGCGTGAACGGGTCTGCCTGGGCGTTGGCAGGCCCGCGTCCCCTCAACGACTGATTTTCAACGCCTGCCGGGCCTGGTGTTTCGCCAGTGCCAGGTCGATCAAGCGCGTGACCAGTTCACTGTAGGTCATGCCGGCTGCCTGCCACAGTTTCGGGTACATGCTGATGCGGGTGAACCCCGGCAGCGAATTGATTTCGTTGATCAGCACTTCGCCGCTCTCGGTCAGGAAGACATCGACCCGCGCCAGGCCGGAGCAGCCCAGCACCTGGAACGCCTCGACGGCCATGGCGCGGATGCGCTCGCTGGCTTCGACGCTGATCTGGGCCGGAACCACCACCTGCGCGGCCTTTTCGTCGATGTATTTGCTGTCGTAAGAGTAAAACCCGCTGTGCACCACGATCTCGCCACAGCCGCTGGCGATGGCCTCCTCGTTGCCAAGGACCGCGCATTCGATCTCGCGCCCCTTGACCGCCGACTCGATCAGCACTTTTTCATCGAAGCTCAATGCCAGCTCGACCGCCGCCGCATATTCGGCTTCGTCAGTCACCTTGCTTACACCAACGGAAGACCCCTGGTTGGCCGGCTTGACGAACAGCGGCAGGCCGAGCTTGCCGCTGACCTCGGCGAAACCCGTGCGCGCGGCGCTGGCGCGGGTCAGGGTGACGAACGGCGCGACGGCAAGGCCAGCATCACGCAACAGGCGCTTGCTGATGTCCTTGTCCATGCAGACCGCCGACCCCAGCACATCGGAACCGACAAACGGCAAATCGGCCATGCGCAGCAAGCCCTGCAGGCAACCGTCTTCGCCCAGGGTGCCGTGGACGATCGGGAAGATCACGTCGACATGGCCCAGCAATTCGGGCCCCGCCGTTTCCACCAGTTGCTGACGGGCCTTACCCGGCACCACGGCCAATTCGCGATTGGATTGATTGAGCGCGATCAGGGCCGGGTTTTCCTGGTTCAGCAGGAAATTCGAGGGATCGTTGAGGTGCCAGTGGCCTTGCTTGTCGATGCCGATCAGCACCGGCTCGAAGCGCGAACGGTCCAGTGCATCGACAATGTTCTTCGCCGACTGCAACGACACCTCGTGCTCAGCCGACCGCCCGCCAAAAATAACGCCCACACGCAGTTTACTCATTGCCTGACCCCATGGTGGATGTGCTTGCAACCCGGATAGCCGTCACGTTACGGCTGCAAGGTCTTGGCGTCCAGCGGCTCGCCGATGGTCTGTAGGAGCGAGCTTGCTCGAAGGTTTTGAAAGCGCTGCGTTCATTCAGGAAGCAGGCGTAATCGTTAGCCTCCATCGCGAGCAAGCTCGCTCCTACAGTGAAGAGCGCTTGAAAATTGCCCTGCAAATATAAGGAAACCGCGCCAGTCACCCTTGCCCATCACGCCGCACCGGCAGCCGGACACCCGGCGATGCTCTGCATCCGTGTGCCGAAATACGCCGCGCTGAGCACGCCCACCGCGCCCATCACTGCGCAGAAGATCACGCAGATCCAGGGGCTCCACGGCATCAGGCCGATCAATAGCAAAGGTGTAATGCTCGCCCAGGCGGCGTAGGCAATGTTGTAGGTGAAGGAAATACCCGAGACGCGAATCCGCGCCGGGAACAGGCTGACCATCACCGACGGCACCGCGCCCACCACCCCGCAACTCAGGCCGGCCACCGCGTAAGCCAGGCCGACCCAGTTGCCACCGCTGATCAGGCAGCTATAGAGCACGCCGATGCCCAAGGGCAGCAGCAGGCTATAGAGCATCACGGTGCGCCAGGCGCCGATGCGATCGACCAGCAAACCGGCGAGCACGCAGCCGATGTTCAGGAAAACGATGCCCAGTGCGCTCAGGGCGAAGGTGTGGCTGGCGGTCATGCCGAAGGTTTTCTGCATCATGGTCGGGGTGATGACCACGAACACCACTACCGCGGAGGTCAGCACGCAGGTGAGGATCATCGCCGGCAGCAGGGCCAGGCGATGTTCGCGCAGGACCGCCCGCAGCGGCAACTCGACGGCCGCCTCACGCCGTGCCTGCATGGCCATGAACACCGGGGTTTCGCTGAGCCAGCGCCGCAGCCAGACGCCAATCACGCCAAACACCCCGCCCAACAGGAATGGGTAACGCCAGGCGTAGTCGAGGATTTCAGCCGGGGTGAAGGCCTGCGCCAGGAACGTCGCCGTCAGGGCGCCGAGCAAGTAACCGAAGGTCAGCCCCGCCTGCAGGAAGCCCAGGGCGTAGCCGCGATGGCCGGCCGGCGCGTGTTCGGCCACGAAGACCCAGGCGCTCGGCACTTCGCCCCCCACCGCCGCGCCCTGGAGCACGCGCAGGGCCAGCAGCAGCAGCGGCGCGAAATAGCCGATCTGCGCATAGGTCGGCATGATCCCGATCAGCAGGCACGGCAGCGCCATCATCAGGATGCTCAGGCTGAACACCTTCTTGCGCCCCAGGCTGTCGGCGAAATGCGCCATCAGGATTCCGCCCAGGGGCCGCGCCAGGTACCCGGTGACGAAGATGCCGAAGCTTTGCAGCAGGCGCAGCCACTCGGGCATTTCCGGCGGGAAAAACAACTGGCTCAAGGTCAGGGCGAAAAATACGAAGATGATGAAGTCGTAGATTTCCAGCGCGCCGCCGAGGGCCGCGAGCCCCAGGGTCTTGTAGTCCGAGCGGCTGAACGGCAGCGGACGTGGATCGGTATTGGCAGTCATGTAAAGAACTCTGGCACAGGCAAAAACCAAGGCGCCCATGGTCTACGCAAACGCGCCGGCGGACAACCCGTTAGACCAAAGTCCCATAGGCGCAAAAACAGCGCCGCAAAAAGCATGCGCTTGAATTAATGTTGGCGTCTGTCCAGTGGGGCCCCCTGCGGCCCCGAAGACCACAACAAACATAAAAATTCGAGGTAGTCCCGTGGCCGCTGATATCGAAGATACCCGCTCCGCCCGCTTTGCCCTGCGCTGTTCAAGTTTTGCCGAACGCTGGTTCCCCGACTCCTGGGTGTTTGCCGCCCTGGCGGTGATCATCGTCGCCGTGGCCACCATGGCCATGGGCGCCAAGCCGACTGACGCGGCCATGGCCTTTGGTGACGGCTTCTGGAGCCTGATCCCGTTCACCATGCAAATGGCGTTCGTGGTGATTGGCGGTTATGTGGTCGCCAGTTCGCCACCGGCGGTAAAGCTGATCGACCGCCTGGCGAAGTTGCCGAAAAACGGTCGCTCCGCCGTGGCCTGGGTGGCGCTGATCTCCATGGTCGCGTCGCTGCTCAACTGGGGTCTGTCGCTGGTGTTCGGCGGTCTGCTGGTGCGTGCGCTGGCGCGCCGTACGGACCTGAAGATGGACTACCGCGCCGCGGGTGCGGCGGCGTACCTGGGGTTGGGCGCGGTGTGGGCTCTGGGCTTGTCGTCGTCGGCTGCGCAGTTGCAGGCCAACCCGGCCAGCCTGCCACCGTCGATCCTGTCGATCACCGGGGTGATTCCTTTCACCCAAACGATCTTCCTCTGGCAATCGGGGGTCATGTTGCTGGCCTTGATCGTCATCTCGCTGATCATCGCCTACGCCACCGCCCCCGGCCCGAACACGGCGCGAGACGCCGAGGCCTGTGGCGTCGACCCGAGCTTCAACCTGCCACCGCTGCAACCGCGCACCCGTCCCGGCGAATGGCTGGAACACAGCCCGCTGCTGACCATCCTGCTGGTGCTGCTGGCGGCTGGATGGCTGTTCCATGAGTTTTCCACCAAACCTGCGATCAGTGCGATCTCCGGCCTGAACACCTACAACTTCCTGTTCATCATGCTCGGTGCCCTCCTGCACTGGCGCCCGCGCAGCTTCCTTGACGCGGTGTCCCGCGCAGTGCCAACCACCACCGGCGTGCTGATCCAGTTCCCGCTGTACGGTTCGATCGCCGCGCTGATGACCACGGTCAAAGGTGCCGATGCGCAGACCCTGGCCCACCACATCTCGACCTTCTTCGTCAGCATCGCCTCCCACGACACCTATGCCCTGCTGATGGGCGTGTACTCGGCGATCCTGGGGTTCTTCATTCCGTCCGGCGGCGGCAAGTGGATCATCGAAGCGCCGTATGTGATGCAAGTGGCCAACGACCTGAACTACCACCTGGGCTGGGCCGTGCAGATCTACAACGCCGCCGAGGCCCTGCCCAACCTGATCAACCCGTTCTACATGCTGCCACTGCTGGGCGTGCTGGGGTTGAAGGCGCGGGACTTGATCGGATTCTCGTTCGTTCAGTTGCTGGTGCACACGCCGTTGGTGCTGCTGTTGCTGTGGGCACTGGGGACGACGCTGGCGTATACGCCACCAGTGATGCCGTAAGGGCACGGCCACAGTTTTTCCTGGTTCTCCCGTATCAGCGGGTCGGACCAGGGAGAACAATGTGACGGCCTTTCAGAAAGCGATGGATGTCGCCATGCAGTTACTGCAGAGCGCCGTCATCGATGCCAAAAAAGCCAGACTGAGCGATACCGACGAAGCCATCGTCAAGGATGCGGTGACCGCACAGGTTGAATACTTGCGCGCCGGCAGCCAATTGGCGCTGCGGCTATTGTGATTGCCTGACCTCTCGCCAGCCCGCAAACACTGATCGCGGGCTGGATCGCAGGCTTGAAAAAAAAATGCGGGAGGCCTGTTTTTCTGCATCATTGTGTTGATCCAGTATGACGTGCGATCTTGTATCGCGACCCCGCTGAAAAGGATCTGAGCATGCTTAAACTCGCCGGACTCACCCTCGCGGCCCTCACCCTGAGTACCGCTGCCCACGCCGATGTCGCCCTGAAACTGGGCAGTACCGAACGCGTTTCCCGCCTCTTCGCCCACCCCAACAACTGCAATGTGATCTGCTATCGCAACTGGACGCTGGAGCAGACCGTCGAGCATTACCTGACTCAAAGCGTGCAGCGCGATGGCTATGGCGAAGCGAAGGTGCTGGTGAAAACCGATAACGGTCAGCTGCATGCCGAAATAACCGGTGTCCCCAACGGCTATGAAAAGCCCTTGGCAGCACTGCTGGACGCCGGCGACCTGGCCTACAACGGCGCCAGCAAACTGAACGCCGACGGCAAGTGGGGCTACAGCTGGTATTTTTTCCTGCCGCTGGGCATGGCGCTGGAGAACCGCAGAAGCGTCGAACTGTTGCACTTCCCGCCCGATTATTCGCTGACCCAGGCCCAGGATTACCTGAAATCGGCCACCTCGGATCGCTGGGCCACACTGCTGACCGTCAATGGCATTCCGGCCGAGCAGACGCCGGGCTACCAGACGATCATCGATATCGCCCCGATTGCTGCGCCGTCGAACGCCGGCAAGGACCTGGCAGGCGTCTACGACTACTTCAAGGACTACCAGACCACCATGGTCAAGCAGGTCACCCAGCACGCCAGCGGCATGGCATTGCCCATGGTGGCCTTCGGTGTACCGGTGCGTAACTGGGTCAAGCAGCAATACGGGCCAACCATGAACGTGTTGAGCCTGGTGACGATCAGCCCGGTCGACGGGGTCAAGGTACCGGTATTGGGCGCCAACCATCCGAGCTACATCTGGTACGCCGCCGATCCGGCCAGCTACACCGGCAAGGATGCCCAGGGCCAGGCCGATACCGCGGGCCTGAAAGTCATGGCCCAGGATTTGAGTGTCGCGTGCTGGCAGGCCGCCATGGGCCGTGAACCGGACAGCAATCCTGATGTGGAGCTAAAAAGCTGCACCCAGACCTGGCAAGTGGCCCAGGCCGACAAGACCTGTGCGCTGTTCTACACCTCGATCCGCAAGCTGACGACCGCACAGGCCGCGGGCAAATGTGCGACCGCCTCGATCAAGGCCCAGCTCAAACTGCTCAAGGCACCAGCGCCAGCCCCGGCGATCCCGGCTCCGGCGCTGTAACCCGATGAACGGCAGTCGCCGACGGCCAGGTGTTTTTGCAACACCGGCGTCGGCGCACGCTGTGCTGAAGGGCTTTACTGGGTCTCGACCGGACGCAATCGGTACTGCGGCGGCAACTGCTCGAAACCGCTGATGGTGGTGTTCAGGCTTTTCCAGCGACCGTCCTTGATGCCATAGATGCAACCATGGATCGACAGGCTCTGCCCGCGGTGCCAGGCGTTTTGCACAATGCTGGTATGGGCGACGTTGGCCACCTGCTGGATCACGTTGAGTTCGCAGAGGCGGTCGACCTGCTCCTCTTCGGTGGCCAGTTTGGCCAGCTCTTCGCGCTTCTCGTAGTAGAGATCGCGAATCGACCGCAGCCAGCCGTCGATCAGGCCGAACTGGCGATCCTGCATCGAGGCGCGCACGCCGCCACAACCATAGTGACCGGTCACGAGGATGTGTTTGACCTTGAGCACGTCCACCGCGTACTGGATCACCGACAGGCAATTGAGGTCCGTGTGCAACACCACGTTGGCCACGTTGCGGTGCACGAACAGGTCGCCCGGCAGCATGCCGACGATCTCGTTGGCCGGCACCCGCGCATCGGAACAGCCGATCCACAGGTACTCCGGGGTTTGTTGACGAGCCAGCTTGGCGAAGAAGTCAGGATCTTCTTTGGTGATCGCGTCGGCCCAGCGCTCGTTGTTATCGATCAGATCTTGTAATTCGTTCATGCAATGAAGCCTCGGTAATGGTGCGCAGGTTTGACAGACAACCGCCCGTCGGGGTCACGCGCGTTATGCAGTTGCCACGCTGATACCTGCCCATGGCACTCCATGCCGGTTGAATTCTCTGCAACCCAGTGGGTCCACCCTAGTAAGGCTAACAGTATGAGGAATTGCCATGACTGATTCACGACGTCCGTACGATGCGGTGCAACCGGAACCCATCGATGATAACGAAGACCGCATGGGCTCGGTACATGAGCTGGATTTTGACGCGGACGAACCCAGCGCAAAAATCGGCGATGAATTGCCGCAAAAGGAACGCGAAAACCTGATGCCCGAGGAGCGCGTGCGTGAAGCCGGCATGACGGGCGCATCGACCGATGACCATGAACCCACCGATGACGACATGAGTCCGGAAACGCTTATTCGTGAAGACGGTGCCCGGGATGCCCAGGAAGCGGGTGACGGTGACCAGGCCGATTGGGACTTGAGCATTGTCGATGAAGACGACATTGGTGGGGGCAATGGGTTGGATGAGGCGGAGATGGCGCAGCGCGATCCGCTGGACAGAAAACGCTGATCTGCGGATTAACCTGTAGGAGCTGCCGAAGGCTGCGATCTTTTGCTCTTAAAAAATCAAGATCAAAAGAACGCAGCCTGCGGCAGCTCCTACAAGGGCATCTACGGTGATCAATCGACGAGGGTGCAGGCCATCACCACCGCATCTTCACGCCCGCCGACCGCCGGGTAGTAATCCCGTCGCCGCCCAATCTCATTGAAGCCATAGCGCTCATACAACTTGAATGCCGCGGTATTGCTGTCGCGCACTTCCAGGAAGCATTCCCGGGCATCAGCCTTGTAGGCGATCGCCATCAAGTGCTCCAGCAACGTCAAACCCAGGCCGCGGCCCTGGTTTTCCGGCTTGACGGTGATGTTGAGCAGATGCGCCTCGTCCAGAATGATCTGCACCACCCCATGGCCCACCTGCTGCTGGCCTTCGAACATCAGCCAGATCTGGTACTTGCCCAGGCCATCGAGAAAGATCCCGCGGGTCCAGGGATGGCTATAGGCCGCGTACTCGATCTTCAGAACAGTTTCCAGGTCCGCCTCGGTCATCGGGCGGAACGATACAGCGTCACTCATTCGATTCATTCCAACGCGCCATCAGCCGACGCATGGCTTGCCACACGGCGGCCTTGCGCTGTGGCTCTTCCATTAACAATTCCAGGCCCGGTACTGCCCAGGCCGAGCCCAGACCTTCGATCTGCAGTTCGCGGTTGAATGCATCAGCGTCCGCCTCACCGGCAAACCGCACCGCGGGCAGGCCGATCAGCCAGAGGCAGGCACATGGCGCCTCTTCCATGCGCACCGAAAGGAAACCCTGGACAAAATCACGGGCCGCCTCCGGGCCCTGGTCCATCGTCCCGCGCACCAGCAGCGGCCAGCGTACCGGCTCGCCGACGATCTGCGGGCTGTCCGGCAGACCGGCGGCGCGCAGCATGTCCTTGAGCAGCAGATACGCGGGATCGCGGGCCTGGAACGCTTCGCCTGTGGGTAACTCCACCAGCAGCAGGCAGCGGCCGGCTCGCAGCAGTTGCAGGGCGAAGCGCGGTGGCGGCACGGGCGCGACCCTGGCGACTACCGGGGCTTCCTCGACCTCAGGTTTGGCGCCGGTGCGCGTGCTCGCCAACGATGGCCGCGGCACCTCGATCTTCACCCGTTCGGCCGGTTTTACCGCAGGCGCAGCGGGCGCTTCGACCACAGGTAAAGGTGCTACGGGCGCAGCGACCAGCGGCTCGGGCGGTTCCAGCAGCTCGGGCCGCGACGGGGCGGCAAAGGGCAATTCGGTGCGCGGCAGCCAGTTGACCACCTGCATGGCGTTCAAATAAGCGCGACGACGGGACTCGATAAGCAAAGGTCGGCCACTTGTGGATAACTAAAAGTGCGCCGATTCTACCGCCCTTCGCACAAGATCGCCCGCTGTTGATCGATAGACTTCTCATATAGAAAAAGCGACAGCCCGTCCCGAGAGTGAATCGATACGCCCTCGATGCAGTACAATCGCCGCTTTTAATCGCCAACCAGCCGGCCATTCCGATGATCGAACCCAAGCGCGTCTTGCGCGCCCTCGCTGAACACTGGGCACTTCTGGAGCCACTGTGTGAGCATTTCGACCAAGGCACCCTGAGCCTCAACGAATTGCGCATGCAACTGGCCGCCCAGCAACTCGACAGTTCTCCGCAGGACATCACCAGCCTGCTGGACGTGTGGATTCGCCTCGATATCCTGGTTCCCGTGGCGAAAAGCCCGAACCGTTTCGAGCTCAACGCGCAAATCCACGACTTTCTCGCCTACCTGCGCCGTGAACACCGTTTGGGCCTATGCCTGGAAATCGAAGCCTATCTGCGCCATCTCGAGCGTCTGGCCGGCTACATCCAGGACGCCTTCGACATCCGCGACGGCAACGACCTGGCCCGCCAGCTACGCCTGCTCGACATGCGGGTTCGCGATGTACTGAAAAAACTCGATAACGACGAACAGGCACTGGTGGCCGTCGCCGAAAGGGCGAAAACCAGCGACCGACAGATTCCGCTGCGCCAGCGTTACGCCGAGGTGCTGGCGACCTGGGACGAATACGTCGAGCCGATGATCGATCTGGTGAACGCCGACGGCGCCTTCGAACAAGGCGTGCGCAAGGTCGAAACCGTGCTGCTTAAGATGCTCTCCGAGCAGCAACGCCTCGGTCATCTGGTCGACGACGACATGCTGCTGCGCACCCACGCGCGCATCCTCGAAATGCAGACCAGTGCCCAGTTGACCCTGCGTCACGCGCGCGAACTGTTGCTGCCGCTGCGGGAAGAGGCGCGTCGTCACAACGCCGTCACCCGTGGCGCAGCACTGGCCCTGGCGGCCATTCGCCGCAAAGGCATCGATGCCGTGCCGCAGGCAGCCATGCCGTTGTTCACCCGGCCGCAAAGCACCTTCCTCGGCAGCGCCAGCCAGGTCGAGGCCTACGTGTACGCCCTGGCCCGATTCGAACCGAAACCGGCGCGCTTCCCCAAGGCCCACAAGACCCAGAAAGGCGAAGCCCCGCGTGCGCCACGCACGGTTCGTGAAATGCTCGAACGCTGCGAAGACGCCCTGCCGATGCCGGACCTGATGACCTGGCTGCTGGAGCAGGAACCGGACGGCGCCACCGACGAATTGCTGTACTGGTTCTCGCGCCTGTCCCGGGAAAAACGCTTCAAGCGCGAACGCCTGGAACGTCGCGAGTACCACACACACGAGCACCAGGTCAGCCTGCGCTCCTTCGCCCTGCTCTCGGTCGGCGACGACGCCATCGAGAATTCTGCGAGCACCCCCAATGCATCTTGATCTTTCCGAACTGTCCCAGCTGGCACCGATCTTTCGCGAGCTGTTCAAGGGTTACCACGTCAGCCGCCGCGATCCTGAGCTGTATGCGCAGCTGTCGAACTTCCAGGACCAGTACCGCACGCTGTTCAAGGCCCTGGGCTTTGAACTGGTCTGCGATACCCGTGGTTTCTACTACTTCGTGCCGGACGGGGCCGCCGCAACGGTAAACAAGACCGCCCAGCGCCTGGCGCTGTTCACTTTCATCCTCGTCGAGCACCTGGCCGACCAGGGCCGCGACCCGATCGCCGTACTCGACGGCGGCAGCCTCGGTCGCGATGAACTGCCCTCGCTGCTGGAAAAATACCGCGACCTGTTCATCCAGGCTGAAGTGCAGACCCAGGATGAGCTGGAAGAAAAGATTATGCGGCGCATGACCCAGCTTGGCTTCGCCGGCGAAGAAAACGGCGTGTACCGCTTCCTGCCGCCGATGCACCGCTTCCTCGATGTGTGCCTGTCGGTGCAGCAGGACCGTGACCTGGCGGCCAGCCTGCACAGCGTATTGCCACTGCCGGTACCCGTGCTGATCGACGAAGACAGTGACGAAAAACTGCTGCAGACCGACGACCCGCTCGACCTCGCCGAATTTTCCGATGAAAGCGAAGAAGACGCCCTGGCCCGCGCCATTGCCGAAGAACAGGAGCTCGACGCATGAGCAAGGAACGCTACGGCATCCGCCGCTTTGCCCTTTTGAACACCGCCGGCTACAGCCTCGGCCTGTTCCCGCTGGAAGAGCCACTGTCGGTCTACGGCGCGAACAACCTCGGTAAATCCGCTTCGATCAACGCCCTGCAGTTCCCGATCCTGGCGCGCATGTCGGACATGAGCTTCGGCAAGTACAGCCTGGAACAATCCCGGCGTTTCTACTTCGCCTCCGACACCAGCTACATCCTGGTGGAAGTGAACCTGCCACACGGTCCTCACGTGATCGGCGTGGTCGGACGTGGCCCGGGTGGCGGCTTCGGTCACCAGTTCTTCGCCTATGCCGGCCAGCTGGACCTGGCGCACTACCAGAAAAACGACACCTGCCTGCGCCAGAAAGAGCTGTTCAGCAACCTGGAGCGCGAAGGCCTGAAAGCCTACGAACTCAAGCCCGATGAACTGCGGCGCCTGCTGGTCGGTGGCCACACCTCGATCCCGCTGGACCTGACCCTGATCCCGCTGCGCTCCACCAGCGAACAGAGCCTGAAGACCTTCCGCGCCTTGTTCATCAACCTGCTGCACATGCGCGAAATCACCGCAGCCAAGCTCAAGCAACTGTTCCTCGATGCCTTCGAGCACAGCTTGCGCTCCGGTAGCGTCGACTACATCGCCGCGTGCGAAGAAGCCTTCCGTGATGTACGACGCATGGAACAGGACTACCACTCGCTGGTGGCCGCCGGCCCATTGGTCGAAGCCCTGGCCAACGGCGTGAAGCAGCGCGACATCCTGCGCGGCAAGCTGCACCGGATCTCGCCGCTGCTCGACTCCCTGCTCGGCACCTGGTCGGACTACGCCAGTGCCCGCAAGGAAGAGCTGACCCTCCAGGCCGAGCACTATCGCCACGAGCAGGACGCCCTGCAGAACGATCAACGTGGCGGCACCCAGGAGCTGATGCGCCTGGAGCGGGAAATCACCGGCATCCAGCGCTGGCTCGGCGAGCTGTCGGTGCTCAAGCATCGCTTCGCGCTGATCGATGACGTCAAGGTGCTCGAGCAACAATTGCTCGCAGCGAAAGATGCTCACGACGAGCTGGCAGGTGCCCTGGCGCAATCGCGTCAGTTCAGCGCCGAGGACCTGGAAGAACGCCTGCGCGACCTGGAAAAACGCCTGAAGTCGGTCAAGCAGCAACTCGACCACGCCGACAACAACAGCTACGCCCGCCTGCGCGAGGAATTCTCGCAGCAGGACGTCGAGCGCCTGATGCGCCTGTTCAACAGCGCACTGTTCAGCCTGCCCCTGGGTGAACACGGCATCAGCCTGGACGAGAATGGCGACTGGGTGAAATCCGTGGAACTGATCCTCGATGGTTTCAAGGGCGAGCGCTTCGAAGTGCCGGGCCTGTCCATCGACATCTCGCACATCGAGCCACCGGCTCTGCAAGCCCTGGCCGACCGCGCGGCGCTGCGCGATCAGAAGGAACGCCTGGAAAAAGAACTCAAGCAACTGAAAACCCAGCAGGCCGTGGCCGCCGACCGCGCCGCGAGCAAGACCCAGACCGAAGCGCTGTACCAGCAAGTGCTGGATGCACAGAAAGCCCTGGAAGACTTCCGCCGCGCGCAAACCCTGAGCGCCGAGGAGGGCGACAAGCTCGAACAGCTGGCGCAGATGGAAGCCGCCCAGGACGAATTGAAGCGTTCCAGCGATGCGTTCACCGAACGTGTCCAGCAACTGTCGGCCAAGCTGCAACTGGTCGGCCGCCAGATCGGCGACATGGAAGCCAAGCAGCGCACCCTCGACGACGCCCTGCGCCGCCGTCAGTTGTTGCCGGCGGACCTGCCGTTCGGCACGCCGTTCATGGACCCGGTCGACGACTCCATGGATAACCTGCTGCCACTGCTCAACGACTATCAGGACAGCTGGCAGGGCCTGCTGCGCGCCGACGGGCAGATCGAGGCGCTGTACGCCCAGGTGCGCCTCAAGGGCGTGGCCAAGTTCGACAGCGAAGACGATATGGAACGTCGCCTGTCACTGTTGATCAACGCGTACGCACACCGCACTGACGAAGCCCTGACCCTGGGCAAGGCCCGTCGAGCGGCCGTGACCGACATCGCCCGGACCCTGCGCAACATCCGCAGCGACTACGACAGCCTCGAGCACCAACTGGCGCTGTTCAACCGCGAGATCAACAAGCGCCAGGTGTCCAACCTGCAAAGCTTCCGCATCGTGCTGGCGCCGAACAAGGAAGCACTCAAGCACATCGACCAGATCATCCACAGCGCCGGCCAGTATGAAGAAGGCGAGACGCTGTCGGTCTTCGACCTCAGCCAGAGCGCCGAGCAGGACAACAAGAACGAAGAGGCCAAGGAATACCTGGCGCGGCTGGTGGCGGCAAACCACAACCAGCTCGGCCTCAAGGACTTGTTCGAGCTGGCGTTCGAGATCACCAAGGTCAACGGATCGCCGGTGATCCACACCGACATCGACGGCGCCGCGTCCAACGGCACCACCATGACCATCAAGGCGCTGACCAACATGTATTTGTTGCTGCACTTGATGGACCGCGACCTGGCCGGGCGTGTGCGCTTGCCGTACTACCTCGACGAGGCCGCGGACATCGACGAGAAGAACCAGGCGGCCTTGCTGGAAACCAGCCTGCAACTGGGCTTCGTGCCGATCCTGGCGAGTGTGAAGCCGCAGGTTTGCGCCAGTGTCGCCATCGACCTGGAAGGCGGCAGCGGCCCGGCGGGCATCTACATCGATGAGGAGGACTGGAAGTACATCCGTCGTCACGAACCGGTGAAGGCGTCAGTGAATGTCGAAGCGGATGAGCCGGAGCTGGATGCGGTTTGAGTTGAACCGCTAGATGCGAAAAGGCCGCTATCCAATGGATCGCGGCCTTTTTTTGTGGTTCTTTCAGTGCTCTTCAGGGCCTCTTCGCGAGCAAGCCCGCTCCCACAGTGGACCGGTGTACATAAGTCCATTGTGGGAGCCAGCCTGCTGGCGATGGCGTCATCACTGACGCCACATACTCCCTGTTACTTGCCGAGCGGAATCTTCGGCGCCCAGGTCAGCCATTCCTCTTCGAACTTGTCGAACAGCGCAAACGTCTGCTCCGGCCGCGCCGGGTTGCCCATGCGCTCGCCGTCTGGCGTAGCGAAGGCAACACCGCCCTGGATCATGGTCTCCAGCGACTCGGTGCGCACCGTTGCCCCTCTGAACAGGCCAACATCGAAATCAAACCCGCTGGTGTTCCAGAAGCGTGTGCCGCTGCGTACCAATGGCGCGTACTTCGGCTCGATCAGGATGCGGATCAACACTCGATCAGCCGTCTGCCCCAGCTCGTAACCCGTGACCTTGCCCACGGTGATTTCGCGATAAGTCACCGGTACCCCGGGTTTCAGCGAACCACGGCGAGGAGCGCTCAACACCAGGCTCAAGCCGGCTTCCTGCCTGGCGGTTTCCGGTGGACTGGCCAGCGCCACGAAGTTTTTCTGCGGCCCCAGGTTCTTCGCAGCCGGTTGCACCTCGATGTACTGCCCAGTGACCAATGTTTCCAGGTTGGACGTCTTGATCAACCCCAGCTCGGGCTTGACCACCCAGAACTGACTGCCGACGCGCGCGATGCGCTCCGGCACTTCATCGATCCGCGCCGTCAGCAGCACCGACTGCAGGTCGTCACTCAGATCGACGTCTTCGATCTTGCCGACATCCAGCCCCTTGAAGCGGATCGGTGTGCCGGTATGCAGGCCATCGGCACGGTCGACCTTGAGGGTGATCACCGTGCCTTTCTGGTTGGCTAGCTCATGGCTGGCGAACAGGCGGAAACGCGGGATGCGCTTCTGCAAGGGCGCCTTGGCCTCCGGTGTTTCAAAGGCGATGCCGCCCGCCATCAGGCTTTGCAACGATTCGCTCTTGACCTGGATCCCGCCGGTCAGCCCCCCGGTCAACGTGATGCCACTGGCATTCCAGAATCGAGTGGAGGCGTTGACCAGGTCTTCGTATTCCTTCTCGATATGGACGCCAATCACCAGCTGTTTCTTCTTGCGCGAAAACTGATAACTCTGGACCGAGCCCACCTTGACCTGCTTGTAGAGTACCGGGCTACCCACTTCCAGCGAGCCGAGGTTATCGGTGAACAACACCAGGTGCAGACCCGGGGCACGCAAATCCAGCGGCGGCGCCTTGGGCCGTGCGACAAACTCGCGTTGCGGCGCGGCGCCTTTGTCCCCTGGACGCACGGCGATGTAGTTACCCTTGACCAGTGCTTCAAGGCCAGTGATGCCCGCCAGGGAGATCGACGGCTTGACCACCCAGAACTGGGTGCCATCGACCAGGTAATCCTCGGCCAGTGGGTCCAGCGTCAACTCGGCGCTGGCGCCGGACAAATCGGGATCGACCTTGAGCGCCTTGAGGGTGCCGACCTGGATGCCTTTGTACATCACCGGCGTACGGCCAGCCTGCAAGCCTTCGAAGTCAGTCAGCTTGACCTTGACCTTGATACCGGCAGCGGCCGCGTCGAAGTCCTCATACAGACGGAACGGCAGGCTCGGATCGGTCGGCGGGCTGTCCTTGCGGTTTTCAGGCGTGGCAAACGCAATACCGCCAGCCACAATACTGGCCAGGGACTCACTGCGTACTTTTACCCCGGACAGGTTGGCGTCGATGCTGATGCCGCTGGCGTTCCAGAAGCGCGTGTGTTTGCGCACCAGCTTGGCGTAGGTCGGCTCGATGAAGACCTTGAGTTCAACCGTACTCTGGTCTTCTGATAGCACGTAGCTTTTGATCTGCCCGACCTTGATCTGCTTGTAGAACACCGGGCTGCCACGGTTCAGCGAACCCAGGCGATCGGCCTTGATCGTCAGGTGCAGGCCTGGCTGGGCGTCGGACAGCGGCGGCTCCTCGGCCAGGGCCTTGAACTTGCGGGTAGGCTCGCCCTCACCCGGACTGACTGCGACATAGTTACCCGAAACAAGCGTCTCCAGGCCGGTGATACCGGCCAGCGTCACGCTCGGCTTGACCAGCCAGAAGCGCGTGCTGGTGCGCAGGTATGGCTCCACGTCCTTGTTCATTTCGACGGTCGCGATCACACCTTTGGAGCTGCCTTCGTCATCAAGCTTGAGGGTTTTCACCTTGCCGACCGACATGCCCTTATAAACGACTTCGGTCTTGTTGGCCTGGATACCTTCACCGCTTTCGAAACGTACCTGAATCTCGATACCGGTTTCGTTGTAGGCACGCCAGCCAAGCCAGCCGCCGATGATCAAGGCGATCAGGGGCAGAATCCAGATGGCAGACCAGTTCGAGGCCGGTCGGGTTTTCGCTACGGGCAAATCAGTCATGGTCGTCGTCCGACTCCGTGTTATCCCAAATCAGTCGGGGATCGAAAGTTACTGCGGCAAGCATCGTCAGAATCACTACGCTGGCGAACGCGATGGCGCCAAGATTGGCTTCGATGCTGGCAAGCCGTCCAAAATTCACGAGCGCCACCAGGATGGCGATCACAAAGATATCGAGCATCGACCAGCGGCCGATGAACTCGATAAAGCGGTACATCCATATTCGCTGGCGGGCCGAGAGTGGCTGGTGGCGCTGCACGGAAAACAGCAACAGTGCGATACCCACCAGCTTGAACGTGGGCACCATGATGCTGGCGATAAACACCACCGCGGCGATGGGAATCATGCCGTGCTGAACCAGTTCGATCACTCCGGACATGATGGTGCTCGGATCACCCTTGCCCAGGGAGCTCACGGTCATGATCGGCAGCAGATTGGCCGGTATGTAAAGAATGGCGGCGGTGATCAGCAACGCCCAGGTCCGTGTCAAACTGTTCGGGCGGCGGGCATGCACCAGCGCGCCGCAGCGAGTGCAGACCTGTTCGTCGGTATCAGCTTCCTGCTTGTTCAATTCATGGCATTCCGCGCAAATCAGAATGCCTGCATCAATCGCCCGCATGGGCATCCTCTCCTGATAAAGCCTGCCAGATCTGGTGAGGAGACATCACGACCTCCAGCCAGACCTGAACCAACAACAATCCAATGAAGCATGCCAGGCCCAGGCCGATGGTCATTGCTGCCATATCTGCCAGCTTGACGATCGCCACCAGTACGCCCATGAGGTAAACCTCGAGCATCCCCCAGTCCCGCAAATGGTGGTAAATCCGGTAGAGCAGCAAGCCGTAGCTACGCCCGACGTCAAAACGGATGCTCAGCAACACCACCAGTTGGCAGAGCAGCTTGAGCAACGGAATCGCCATGCTGCACAGGAACACAATGACTGAAACGCTTTGCATGCCTGTATCGAACAGCGCGACAACCCCGCTCCAGACCGTGTCTTGCGATGATTGCCCGAGCAGGTTGAGTTGCATGATGGGTAAAAAGTTCGCCGGGATATACAACAGCAGTGCCGCAATCACCAGGGCGAGACTACGCTGCACGACGTTGTATCGATGGGCATAGAGTTCGTAACCACATCGCGGGCACAGGGCTTTCTCGCCATGGGCGAGCTCGGGCTTGCGCAACAGCAAGTCGCACTCATGGCATGCCACCAAATCGCTTAGCGGTAATTCTGACAGCTTTGAGGTGTCAACCGGCTCTGGCATATGACGCTCTGACTCCGAAAAAGTTGGGCCTATTCTAGTGCCATGAATCAAAAATAACTGTGCCAATTTGTGCACGAGTCTTTCTCGCGGACAAAG